>JBFWSE010000039.1:0-27809 GCA_050248535.1 Novosphingobium sp. | reverse complement strand
GCGCGATGCCGATCCCGGCAGCGCGCCTGCCGCTCAGCCCTTCGTCGTGCGGATCAAGGCCCCGCGCGAAGGCGAAACCGTCATCCAGGATCTCGTCCAGGGCGAAGTGACAGTCAGCAATGCCGAAATCGACGATTTCGTGCTGCTGCGCTCCGACGGCACGCCCACCTATATGCTGGCGGTCGTGGTTGACGATCATGACATGGGCATAACCCACGTCATCCGCGGCGACGATCACCTCAACAATGCCTTCCGCCAGTTGGCCATTATTCACGGCATGGGCTGGCCCGAGCCCGCCTATGGCCATGTGCCGCTGATCCACGGTGCAGACGGCGCCAAGCTGTCCAAGCGCCACGGCGCGCTGGGCGTCGATGCCTATCGCGACGAACTGGGCATTCTGCCCGAAGCGCTGTTCAACTATCTGCTGCGGCTCGGCTGGGGACATGGCGACGACGAGATCATTTCGCGTGAACAGGCCGTCGAATGGTTTGACATTGGTCACGTTGGCAAGAGCCCCGCGCGCTTTGACCTGGCCAAGTTGCAGAACCTGAACGGCCACTACCTGCGCGAGGCGGAAGACTCCAGGCTGGCCGAATTGACTGCCCCCCGCTTGGGCGGCGAAGTCGATTTACCGCTTTTGGCTGCGGCCATGCCGGTGCTCAAGGTCCGCGCGAAGGATCTGAACGAACTGGCCGCCGGCGCTGCCTTCCTCTTCGCCCAGCGCCCCCTGGCCATCGATGAAAAGGCGCAGGCACTGCTGACGGTCGAAGCGCGCGAACTGCTTGACCGGATTTGCAGCCGACTCGGAGCTGAAAACGACTGGACAAGCGAAAATCTGGAAGCCAGTCTGAAAACAATGGCGGAACAAATGGGCTTGGGCTTAGGCAAGCTCGCTCAGCCGCTACGCGCCGCACTGACGGGGCAGACCACATCGCCGGGCATATTCGATGTCCTGGTCCTCTTGGGTCGGGACGAAAGTCTGGCGCGAATTGCAGCGCAGGCGGCCAAGGCCGAAGTTTGAGAGATAACAAGGAGTAAAGCAGGTGGGTGATCAGGCGAAACTGAACGCGGGTGGCAAGGATTACGAATATGCGGTGATGTCGGGCAGCATCGGTCCCGATGTGATCGATATCCGCAAGCTTTATGGCCAGACCGGGATGTTCACCTTCGATCCCGGCTTCACCTCGACCGCCAGCTGCGAAAGCGCGCTGACCTATATCGATGGCGAGGAAGGAGTGCTGCTGCACCGCGGCTATCCTATCGGCCAGCTCGCCGAACATTCCAGCTTCATGGAAGTGTGCTACCTGCTGCTCAATGGTGAGTTGCCTTCCGCCAGCGAACTAGACAGTTTTTCCACAACCATTTCACGCCACACCATGCTGCACGAGCAGCTCGCAACCTTCTATCGCGGCTTCCGGCGCGATGCGCACCCGATGGCAATCATGTGTGGCGTGGTGGGCGCACTTTCGGCGTTTTACCACGATTCAACCGATATAGCCGACCCCGACCATCGCAAGATAAGCTCACATCGTTTGATTGCGAAGATGCCGACCATCGCGGCCATGGCCTACAAATACTCGATCGGGCAGCCTTTCCTCTACCCCGACAATTCGTTGTCCTACACCGGCAACTTCATGCGCATGACTTTCGGCGTGCCTGCCGAACCCTATGAACTGCACCCTGCGGTGGAGCGTGCCATGGACCGGATTTTCATCCTCCATGCCGATCACGAACAAAACGCCTCGACGTCGACCGTGCGTCTCGCCGGTTCGTCGGGCGCCAATCCCTTCGCCTGTATCGCGGCGGGCATCGCTTGCCTGTGGGGTCCCGCACACGGCGGGGCCAACGAAGCAGCGCTGAACATGCTGCGCGAAATCGGCACGCCCGACCGCATCCCGCACTATATCGAGCGCGCCAAGGACAAGAACGACCCGTTCCGCCTGATGGGCTTCGGGCACCGCGTCTACAAGAATTACGATCCGCGAGCGATGGTCATGCAAAAGACCGTGCGCGAAGTGTTCGAAGCACTCAACGTGAACGATCCGGTGTTCGAAACCGCCTTGCGGCTTGAGGAAATCGCGCTGCACGATCCCTATTTCGTCGAGAAAAAGCTATTTCCCAACGTCGATTTCTATTCGGGAATCATCCTTTCCGCGATCGGCTTCCCGACCACTATGTTCACGGTCCTTTTCGCCCTTGCCCGCACGGTTGGCTGGGTAGCGCAATGGAATGAAATGATTTCCGATCCCGCCCAGAAGATCGGCCGCCCGCGTCAGCTATACACCGGGCCGGTACAGCGCGATTACATTCCGCTGAACAAGCGGTAACCGGCGGTTATTCCCCGCCTGGCAGTTCGAGGATGAAGCGCGCGCCCTGCCCGGGCGCGCTCTCCACCGTCAGATCGCCATTCATCGCGCGCGCCAGTCTGCGCGAAATGTAAAGGCCCAGGCCCGAACCGCCATCGCCGCTGCGGCCAAGGCGTTCGAACTTTTCGAATATTCGCTGCTGTTCATCGGCGCTCAGACCATGTCCCTGATCGGCGACCGTGATGCGCGCCCTGCCTTCGTGTTCTTCCAGCCGTACCCATACCTGGGAATTGGCGGGCGAATAGCGAACTGCATTCCCGATGAGATTGAGCAGTATCTGCAAGACCCGGCGAAATTCCGCCACAGCCGGCAGGCTATCGCCCGCACGCGGCGGATCGACCACAATGCCGCGCTCGCGCGCGCGCACGCCCAGGATGCCGGCCGCCTGGCGCGCAACATCGGCAAGATCGATGCGATCGGGCGCGGTCGAGAAATCCTCCGCTTCGACCACTTCCAGATCGGACAGATCGTCGAGCAAGGCCAGCAGGTGCTGCCCGGCCGCCGCGATATCCGCCGCATAATTGCTGTATTCCTCGGCAAGCGGCCCCGCGAGCCGGGTCCGGATGGTCTCGGCATTGGCGATGATGCGCGAGATCGGCTGTCGCAGCACGGGCGCTACATCCCGGCCGACCAGACCCGGCGTTGAATTGGGCTGACCAACTTGTGAAGGCTCTGGCTCGGGCGCGGGTTCGTCTGATGTGAGGCACAGTTCGAAGCCAGCGGGCTCCTCCCCGGGGCGGCCATGCGGAAACAGGCCTGCCCGCCATGCCCGATCCGACCCTGGCACCCTGACGCCCGCCCCGTCTAGCAGGCGCCAGTGTAATGGCTGGCGATGCGCATTGCCTTCCACTTCGATGAAATCTGTCCAGGCCTTCCCCAAAGCTTGCCGCATGGCCTGGGCCTGTTCTTTGAGATCCGGCGCATCGGCATCGACCGAAAGCAAACGCTGGCTTGAATCCAGCTGGGCCGTCAGTTCGGCCAGCAGGCGATCAATCCCATGCCGCCGCGCCTGAATAGTTTCAAGATCCTCGACCGGCAACGGTGCCGACTGGTAATGGCGCAGCACGATGTCGCAACCCAGTTCACCGTCCTCACGCGGGGCAACTTCGATCCAGGCAGAGATGGTTTCCTGTCCGGCCTGTGCCAAAATCGACCGTTCGAGCTTCAGCCCATAACGCCGGGACTTGCGCACGGTTTCAAGCAAGGCCGGCACCGCAATCGTCCCGGGGACTTCGCCGCCGCAGCGCACCTGAAGCCGGGCCAGGGCGCCGCCTGCCGAGACCAGACGGTCTTCCCCGTCGCTGACGGCCCGGGCAAGGTCGGAGCCATGGTCTGCCACAGTCATGCAGCCACTGGCGAGCCGGCGAGGGCCAGAATGGCCGCAGCGCTATCTGCCCCGATGCGCTCGAAACCACTCGGCAGGGCGACATCGGG
The DNA here is from genome assembly GCA_050248535.1 of Novosphingobium sp. Lineage (GTDB taxonomy): Bacteria > Pseudomonadota > Alphaproteobacteria > Sphingomonadales > Sphingomonadaceae > Novosphingobium. Next base: position 24,009 of record JBFWSE010000039.1, on the reverse strand, counting down.
ATGGAGCGAGAAGAACTCTTTTTCTACCGATTGGGGCTTCAATCCGGCAGCCAGAAGGGCGAGCGCAAGCCGCGCGACCTGGCTTTCACCAGTGGTCAGCACAGTCAGGTCCCGCGACTGTCCCGATGCCAGGCCGAGTGCGGTAAGAAACATGGCGACACCGCCATGGGTAACGGAAAGTGCAGCCACCGCCCCGGCGCCCATTCCGTTCAGCAGTTTTGCAGTCAGACCCAGACGGCTTGCCGATTCGTCGAATCGGGTACGAATTTTGGTTTCCGCGACGGTGGCGCGCCGATCGGCCTCCGGATCTTCTCCAGCATGGGCACGCAGAGCGAGAACCACGGTATGCAGGAGATCGCCCGGCAGTTCGACAAGCGGCAATTGCATGCGGCGCTGGCTTTGACCGAAACGCGCCTGCGCAGCGAGTAGTTGCATGGCAAGCGCTGCAATTTCCGGCTCGTTCGACGCAATCAGTGTCTGCAACAATGGTGTCAACACCGGATCGAGTGACAGGCGTGCCTGCAGGCGGCAGGTTAGCTGCCATTCCAAAGCCAAAGCGTGGAGATGGGAAAGCAGCGCGGAATTATCCATGAAAGCGCCGGTTAGACTGGTCAGGGCCGCCGGTTCGTGCTCGGCCCGCTCGGCACTACCATCGGCCTGCGCGAGGGCGTCGAGCATTTGGCGGGCCAGGTCCCCTGCCATGCCGCGAACGCTGGCGAGAATGTCGTCGCCGAACATCGAATTGCCGCCATTACCCGCAAGTTGACGCAGGATCGGCGTCGTCGTCGCAAGCATAGCATCGCCCTGCGCCAGTTCATCGCGCAGGGCATTTTCGACCGCAATGGCGGTAACTGGTTCGGCAGCAGCTTCCATCTTCGCCCGGGCTTAGCGCGGCATGGTTAAACTCGCGTTAGCCTAGACTTGCCACCGGGCAAGAGAATTCCGATGATACCAAGCGCAGCCGCGGCCGCCGGCATGGCCTGGTTGAGAACACCAAATCCACAAGCCAGCGCCAGGAGCGATCCCAGCATTGCCCGGTCTTCCACCTGTGCGATCCACCTGTTTTCCAGAGCGCGAGGCACGAGCCTAATAATACAAAGTAATATCAAAGGGATGAATATTCTCTCGCTCCACCCAATCCAGGGCAGGACTTGCTGATTCAAGGCCAGAACGGCAACAAGCAGCAGATCGTGAAACCAGGCAAAAATCGCTTGCGGAGGCCAGCGATCCGGTCCGAGGCATAGTGAGGCCCGCTCGACCGAGCGCAACATGGCGGCAAAACCAAAACCGACCCATGCCAGTGCGCCCAGGACCAAAGCCGCGATCGTCCAGCCAAACCAGCCCAGGCCAAACGCCATGGCATCGACGGCAAGCGCCGCGAGAAAGGGGACATTGCCCCCGCTTCCGGCATGCAGGATGGCAGGGCCGGCTAGCTTCACGCCAAGCCTTGCCAGCAGCGAAGTGGGCGTGGCAATGCTCCCATTATCGTTGTGCAAGGCGATCCAACCGGCTTCGATCGCGCTCGCTTCGCCCTCGCTGCGAACCAGTGACCAGCGAACTCCGTCCCGCGCCTCGGCAGGTACCAGCCTTTGCGAGATTCCTGCTTGCAGAGCCACGCGCATAAGCGATGAGGCAGTATCGCAATCCGGCTCCAGCTCGGCGAGACGCTCGACCAGTCTGCCCGGTATGCGCATCAATCCGGCCGCCGCGTGATTGAAGTCGATCCGCTCAAACCCTGCCGCGGTGCCGCTTTCGACCGGCTGTACCAGCACTACATTCCCGGATTCAAGCAATGGCAGTGCCGATTGCGGCGCGGCCAGCAAGCCATCGGCCAGGACAACGACTTCATCGCTTGCGGTAACCAGCGAAACCAGCGCCCGCGGCCCCGTTATGGCATGAAAGCGCGCGCCTGCCTGCTCCGCACGATGCTGAATCTCGACAATATCCGATGACAATTCCCGCACAAGGCAGACAATCATCGTGCAATCCAGGGCGAGAGCCAGTGCAAGCTGATGCCGCGCGACTGTGCCCGCTCCCACTTTCAGGAACGCCCGGGGAACCGCTGCCTCTCCGGCGGCGGAATCCATCATCGATAGCAAAGCGACACGCAGCGTGCTTCTCCTGGCAGGCGCGCGCGTGTTCTAGAGGAGCGATACCCGCGTGCCAAGCGCGGTAGAGGCAGTGCTCAGTGGATCGGGAATTCGTCCAGATAGGCCTGCAGGCGGCGGACCACACCGGGCTCACCCGGAACGCCCTCAAGCGCCTCGTCGGCAAGGCCAATGAGCGGTTCAGCGTGAAAGCTCGCGGCAAGCCCCTTGAGCCGGAGAGCGGCAACTTGCCAGTTCCCGTCGCAACGGGCACGGCGCAATAAGTCAACCTGCCGTGAGAGGCTGTCGCTGAAGGCTTGACGCAATTCTTCGAGAAGCGCGGGATCGTCGCCTGCAGCGGCAGCCAAAGTGGCGTCGAGGGCACCGGATTCGTAAGCCATGAATCGCCTTTGGCAGGCATATGTTAATCTGGGGTTTATCCTGTGGATAATTATGGTAAAGTTTCAGTATGAGTGGGGAAAACCGCGTTGTCGCGATCGGAACAGGCGAACCGGAGACGGAACGCGATGAAATCCTTTTGACCGAGGAGCTTGCGCCTCGGGAAGAGGATCATGTGCCTCCCATAGAATGGGATGAAGAAGAACCCGAAACGCGGGGTAAAGCTGGCTTCCTTGCTCCTTCCATCGCCATTCTGGCAGTCTTGATGTGGACTGGATTCTTCGCCTGGTCGCAATTCGGGACTCTGCAGGGGCCACCCTCCCCCGCGCAAGTAGCGGGATGGATCAGGGACTGGTCGGTGCCTGTCTTGCTGGTGGCAGTGATCTGGCTCCTGGTCATGCGCAATAGCCGCAGCGAAGCGAAGCGGTTTGCCGATGTTTCCCGTCAGCTTTCGGATGAATCGAGCCGTCTGGAAACCCGTCTCACCACGATCAACAGCGAACTGAGCCTGGCCCGCGAATTTATCGCATCCCAATCGCGCGATCTGGAATCGCTCGGCCGGCAGGCAAGTGACCGTCTTTCGCAGAATGCCGACCGCCTGCAATCACTCATCTCGGAAAACAGCGACCAGGTCGAAACCATCGGAAAAGTCAGCACGGCGGCGCTCGACAATATGGAAAAGCTGCGCAGTCAATTGCCAGTGATCGCCAATTCAGCACGCGACGTCACCAGCAATATCGGCAATGCCGGCCGCACGGCCCATGTTCAGCTCCAGGAACTGATTGCCGGGTTCAAGCGCCTCAACGAATTCGGACAGGCCAGCGAACGACAAGTAGAGACCGTCCGCAATCAGGTTTCGGCGACTATTGCCGAATTCGGCGAGAAGGCCGAGACTCTGGGCAAATTCGCTGAAGAGCGTCACGCCAGTCTGGTCGAACAGGGCGAAGAAATGCGCCTGCAATTGCGGCAATTTGCCGAAGCAGCGATGTCGGCTAACCGGGACCGGCTCAAGGAAATGTCCGCGGAGATCGAATCCGCGCACATTTCGATCCGATCGACCGAAGAGCAAAGCATCGAGGCGCTGCGCAGCCGGCTCGCGCAATTGCGCGAGCAAGCCGATGCCATTGCGGAATCGCTGAACGAGGGTGGAACTCGTTCGTTTGAGGAATTCACCGCAAATCTTGCCGCGATAGACGAGGCAATTGGCGTCCGCCGCCAGTCGCACGAGGACCAGACCCGTTCCATTGCCGAACACGGCGAAACGATTACCGCACATCTGGCCGAACTCGACAAGCGCATTGGCGACGTCACTGCCCATGCCTCTGAAGCCGAGAGCAGCCTGCGCGAAAACATGACCGGGTTCGACGACAGGCTTGCCGAAGGGCGCAACGTCCTGGCGGATATGGGATCGCGAATTTGGGAGTTGACCGACGCCAGTGTCCGCCTGTTGGAACTGATCCAGGCTGGTTCCCAGCACAGCCGCAACGAATTGCCCAACGCACTCATCGATGCCGAAAACCGGCTCAAGTCGGTTGAAAACCGAATTTCGGCCTTGCAGGCCAGCACCGCGGAGGCTGGCATGCTTAGCGAAACACTGGACGCTAATCTCGCCGCTTCGCAACAGCGCGTAGCCGATGCGGCGCGCGAAATCGCAGCTTTGCAAGAGCGCCTGGGCGAGAATTCAGGCGCATTCAGCGATAAACTGGAGCACTTGCGCGCGGCACTTGAAGATGTCGCCGAGCGCTCGCATGGTATTGCGGAGCGGGCGCGGAGCGAATTGGCCGAGGCAGTCGAAGCGCTATCGCAATCGGCCGAGGCAGTCGGACGGGCGATGGAGGAATCGAGTGCGGCGAGCCTTGCCGGCATTGCCGAGAAACTCGGAAATGAAAGCCAGAAAGCGGTTTCACGTGCGCTGGAGGAACATGGTGCAGGCGCGGCGGCGCAACTCGAAGCGGTCTCTCTGAAGGCTTCGGAAACCTCGCGCGAAGCGGCGATTCAGTTGCGCGACCAATTGGCCATGGTCAACGAATTGGCCGCCAATCTGGAAACTCGCGTGGCCCACGCCCGTCAGCGCGCCGAAGAGCAGGTCGATAATGATTTCTCACGCCGCGTTGCCTTGATCACGGAATCGCTCAATTCGAATGCTATCGATATTACTCGCGCACTCGACAGCGAAGTGGCGGATACGGCCTGGGGGCAATATCTCAAGGGCGACCGGGGCATATTCACGCGCCGCGCCGTCAGCTTGATCGCAGCCAGCGAAACCAAGCCGATCCTGCACCTCTACGAGTCGGACAAGGAATTCCGGGATCACGTCAGCCGCTACATTCACGATTTTGAGGCGATGCTGCGGCAGGTGCTTTCGACACGCGACGGCAATGCGCTTGGCGTGACATTGCTGTCATCGGATATGGGCAAGCTCTATGTGGCGCTGGCCCAGGCGATCGAGCGGCTGCGCAGTTAGGGTCCCTTTTCCACTTCGGATTGACCGCCAAAAAAGGTCACGTCCTGCGTGGTGACCCAACCAAAGATGTAATTGGCGTAGAACAGCCCGAACAACACCGCCGATACCAGCGTTGTGTGGAGAGCGATGCGCTTGGGGCGGAACTGCGCGGGTGCGCTCCCGGCCTGACCCGGTATTTTCTCAATGCCCGCTTCATCGTGCGTGCGAACGCCGAATGGCATGACCAGGAACGCGCTAAGCACCCAGAACAGCACATAGATCGCAACGATTGAGGTCCAGCGCATCGGATCAATCCACTCCTGTCAGAATGACCTGTACTTGCGGCTTCTTGCCCGACCAGCGCTGCGCCGCGCGGCGAGCGGCGAGCCGCGCGGCCTCGGTGACCAGTCCCGGATCGCGCCGCGCCGCGCCGTTCAGTTTCGACACGGCCATATGCACATCCACTTCCGCCTCCTCGACGAATTCGGTGTAGTCTTCATCGAGTGGCAGGCCGAGGCCAGCGACTTTTGCTTTCCCATTGTGGTCGAGCGCCACCATGACCACACCGGCATAAGCAAGCCGGCGGCGCATGGTCATGGCCTCGCCATCGGCGGGAGCAATGATGTCGCCATCGAGCACCAGCCGGCCCGCGCGCACTTCGCCGAACTTGCCAGGCGCGCCCGGGGCCAGACGGACGAGGTCGCCGTTTTTCTGCAGCACCGCCTTGCCGATACCGGCCGCCTTCCCCACCCGCACCTGTTCGCGCATGTGGCGCATTTCGCCGTGAACCGGCACCAGGATCTCAGGTCTGATCCAGCCATAGAGCGCCTCCAGTTCGGGGCGCCCGGGATGACCTGAAACGTGGATCAAACTGTATTTTCCGGTTACCAGATCGATGCCGCGCGCGGCCAGCTGGTTCTGGATGCGGCCGATGGCGATCTCGTTCCCGGGAATCTCGCGGCTGGAAAACAGTACGACATCGCCTGCCTCCAGCGCAATCGGGTGGTTGCCCTCGGCCATCCGGCCCAGCGCGGCGCGCGGCTCGCCCTGGCCGCCGGTTGCCAGGATCAGCACTTCCCCGCGCGGCAGGTTCATCGCCGTGTCGAAATCGATGACGTCGGGCAGCTCCTTGAGATAGCCGCTGGCCTTGGCTGCGCCGATGATCCGGTCGAGCGATCGTCCCGCCACGCACAGCCGCCGCTTGCTCGCCTTGGCGACTTCGCCGAGCGTTTGCAGCCGGGCGACATTGGAGGCGAATGTCGTCACGACAATCCGCTTGCCGCGGTGTTTGGCCACTTCCTCCTTGAGCCCGCGCAGCACCTCGCCTTCTGAGCCGGAGGCCTGCGGATTGAACACATTGGTCGAATCGCAGACCAGCGCCAGAACCCCCTCGTCGCCGATATCGGTCAGCTCCTGCGCGGTCGCGGGCGTGCCAATCAGCGGTTCGTCGTCGAGCTTCCAGTCACCGGTATGAAAAATGCGGCCATGCGGCGTTTCGATGACCAGCGCATTCCCCTCGGCTATCGAATGGGCCAGCGGGACGTAGCGCACGCCGAACGGCCCTAATTGAAAATTGTCGAGGTGGTCGATAACACGCAAATCGACGCTGTCGGCAATTCCCGCTTCATCCAGCTTGGCGGCAACCAGTCGTGCGGTGAACGGCGTCGCATAGAGCGGTACCCCCAGATCGGCGGCGAAATAGGGCACAGCGCCGATATGATCTTCATGCGCGTGAGTAAGCACCACGCCGATCAGGTCTTCCTTGTTGTCTTCGATGAATTCGAGATCGGCAAAAACCAGTTCGGTTCCGGGATACTCGTTTCCGCTGAACGTCATGCCCAGATCGACCATCAGCCACTTGCCCTGGCAGCCGTAGAGATTGACATTCATGCCGATCTCGCCCGAACCGCCGAGCGCGAGGAAAATCAGTTCGTTACCTGGGGTCATGAATTTTGGTTTCCAATCGAACACCCGTCCCGCTCACCATGAGCCTGGTCAGGGGTGCTCACACCACAACCGCCGCAGCATCCGTCTAAAGGCTCAGGATGGGCGGCTATGATGGCAATGCAATATTCGTTCACTTGCTGGCCGCTCTTTCGGCAAGGATGGCAATGCCTTCAAGTGTGAGGTCGGATTCGACCACATCGAAGATGTCAGTCGCCTCGTCGAACAGCACGGCCAGTCCGCCCGTGGCGATGACCTTGGCCGGCCGGCCGATTTCCGCGCGCATCCGGGAGATGAGCCCTTCAATCATCGCGACATAGCCCCAGAACACACCGATCAGCATCTGGTCCTCGGTGGTTGTGCCGATGACGCTGTCGCTCTTGGGAGTCTCGATGGCGATGCGCGGCAATTTTGCCGTATTGCCGACCAGTGCCTCGAGCGAGAGATTGACCCCCGGGGCAATGATGCCGCCCTTGTAGGCGCCGTTGAAATCCACAACGTCAAAAGTCGTCGCCGTGCCGAAATCGACGATGATGAGATCGCCGGAATGCTTGGCGTGCGCGGCAATGGCATCTACCGCGCGGTCCGCGCCGAGCGAACGCGGGTCGGGCACATCTATGTCCATGGCATAGTCGGCCTTGCCCTCGCCGGCGACCAGCGGTTCAATATTGAAATAGTGCCGCGCCAGCACTTCCAGATTGTGCAAGGCGCGCGGAACAACCGTCGAGATGGCGATCTGTTTGACTTGCTTGCGATCGACGCCGCGAATTTCGAGCAGCTGCATCAGCCAGACGGCATATTCGTCCCCGGTGCGGCGCGGATCGGTGGCGATGCGCCAGCGCGCCTTGATTTCGCGGCCTCCCTTCCCGTCCGGAGCGAAGAGGGCGAAAACGACATTGGTATTGCCGGCATCAATGGCGAGCAGCATGGTCTGGTCCGGTTCAGTCTGAAAGAGTTACTTCGCCCGCGTGAATAGTCCGCAGCGAGCCATCCGCCAAGCGCAGTTGCAATGCCCCCTCGGCAGTCAGCCCGGCAAAGGCACCTACCACCCCATCCGCAGAAAGGCGAGTGCCGCGCGGGTGCGCCGCCGCAAGCCAGCGATTGACCACCGGTTCCAGCCCAAAATTGCGCCAGCGCTCCAGTTCGCGTGCGAAGCCTTGCGACAGGCTTTCGGCGAATGTGTCGCGGTCCGGCGCTTTGCCCAGGCCGGCCAGCGAAATGGCCTCTCTGTCGGCCAGTTGCGGCGCGGCGGCGAGATTGACGCCGATGCCGACGATGACGGTATCGGTCACTTGCTCGAGCAGTATTCCGGCAAGCTTGGCTTTGCCGATCAACAAGTCGTTTGGCCACTTGAGCAGAGCCTTGCGAGGGGCAGTCACCCACGGCGAAACGGCTTCGTGAACGGCAAGGCCTGCCACCAGGGCGAGCGAACTGGCCGGAGGGTCGCCAAAACCCGGGCGAACGATCGTCGAGCCCATGAAATTGCCGGCTGCGTCCAGCCATTCGCGGCCCTGCCGTCCTCTGCCTGCGCTTTGCCGGTCGGCGATCAGCCAAAAGCCTTCCGGCAGCGCATCGCCACTACGGAGCCGCGCCGCAAGATCGGCACTGGTGGAACCGGTTTCGGAAACTCTTTCGATCAAACCGCGCCAAGCAGAGCCGCCGCGGCAGCCCCTGCCCATTCACCCAGCGGTTTGGTGGCCAGGTAACCCACGGGCGAAATCGCCAACGCGCAGACAGCAAGAATGGCCTGATGGACCCAGTCGCTCTTGCCCAGTGCCTTGCTGGCCGGGTCGTCGAAGTAGAGGATCTTGACGACCTTTATGTAGTAGAAGGCGCCAATCACGCTCGCCGCGATACCAATGGCCGCAAGTGGCACGAAGCCTGCCTGAACCGCCGCCTGGAACACCACGAACTTCCCCCAGAAACCGAACAGCGGCGGAATGCCGGCGAGGCTGAACATGACCATGGCCAGGCACAGGCTCAGCACCTTACGCTCGCGCGACAGCCCGGCCAGATCGGCGATGTCCTCTACCGGCTCACCGTCCTTGTCCTTCAGCATCAGCACCGCGACGAAACCGCCCAGCGTCATCGGCACGTAGATCGCCAGATAGACCAGCATGGCCGAAGCGCCCTGCTGCGTGCCCGCAGCCAGACCAATCAGCATGAAGCCGACATTGTTGATCGAGCTGTAGGCCAGCAGCCGCTTGATGTTCTGCTGCCCGATTGCGCCCAGTGCGCCGATCACGATTGAGGCCAAGGCCGCGAAAATGACGATCTGCCGCCAGGCGTCCGCTGCCCCGCCAAAGGCTTCCAGCGCGACCCGCATGGTCAAGGCCAGCGCCGCGACCTTGGGCGCGGAGGCGAAGAAAGTGGTCACCGGCGTCGGCGCGCCTTCGTAGACATCCGGTGTCCACATATGGAACGGCGCGGCACTGATCTTGAAGGCGAGGCCTGCCAGCATGAAAACAATGCCGAACAGAGCGCCCATCGGCAGGCCGCCTTCCAGCGCGTGGCTGATCCCGGCAAAGCTCGTGGTCCCGGTAAAGCCATAGGTCAGGCTCATGCCGAACAGCAGGATGCCGCTGGCCAGGCCGCCCAACACAAAATACTTGAGCCCCGCTTCGGCCGAACGCCCATCCGGACGCAGGAATGCCGCAAGAACATAGGCCGAGAGCGAATTGAGCTCGAGGCCGATGTAAAGCGTCATAAGATCTGCAGCCGAGACCATCAGGCCCATACCCAGCACCGCGAACAGCACCAGCACCGGATATTCCGCCCGCATCGCCTTGTAGCGATCGAAAAATCCGGGCGCGACCAGCAGCGAGGCTGCCGCGGCGGCATAGATCAAGAGCTTGGCGAAGGCCGAGAAGGCATCGGCACGATATTGGCCGTAAAACGCCTCGGTCGCCGGACCCATGTCGCCGCCGCACAGAATGGGCGCGACCAGCACTGCGCAAGCCGCCAGAACGGCAACGGACAGCCAGGTCAAGGCTCTGCTTGCCTTGTCGCCCAGCCAGGCGGCAGCAAGCAGCAGTACCAGCCCCGCGACGCCCAGCAATTCCTCGGGCGCGACGAGCAGAAGCGACTGTTTCCAATCCATCAGTGCGCCCCCTCATGCGATGCAGGCGCGACAGGTGCCTTGGCCTGGCCAAGCTTCAATTGCGAATCCCCCTCCGGCCGCGCGCGCGCCATGCGCGCTTCGAGCGCGGCAATGTCCTGCCGCATCGGCGCGAGGAAGCTTTCGGGATAGACACCCATCCACAGCACGGCTGCGGCAATCGGCGCCATCATCAGCCATTCGCGCAGATCGAGATCGGGCATGGCCGCGGCATCGGCGTTCTTCTGTTCGCCAAAGGCCACCCGGCGGTAGAGATAGAGCATATAGGCCGCGCCCAAGATCACGCCAGTGGCGCAGACTGCCGTGACCCAGGTGGAAAGCTGGTAGATGCCGGCCAGCGCCAGGAATTCGCCGACGAACCCGCTGGTGCCCGGCAGGCCGACCGAGGCCATGGTGAACAGCATGAAGAACAGCGCATAATAGGGCATGTTGATCGAAAGGCCGCCGTAGCGATCGATCTCGCGCGTATGCAGCCGGTCGTAGATCACGCCGACGGAAAGGAACAGCGCGCCTGAGACCAGCCCATGGCTGAGCATGACGATCATCGCGCCTTCGAAGCCGAGCCGGTTGAAGGCGAACAGACCGACAGTGACAATCGCCATGTGCGCGACCGAACTGTAGGCGATCAGTTTCTTCATGTCGTGCTGCACTAGCGCGACCAGCGAGGTATAGACCACCGCCACCATCGATAGGGCGAACACCAGCCAGGCCAATTGCGCGGAGGCTTCCGGGAACATCGGCAGCGAAAAGCGGATGAAGCCATAGCCGCCCATCTTGAGCAGCACGCCGGCCAGGATCACCGAACCGGCGGTCGGCGCCTGCACGTGAGCATCCGGCAACCACGTATGCACTGGCCACATCGGCATCTTGACCGCGAAGCTGGCGAAGAAGGCCAGCCACAGCCAGGTCTGCGCTTGCGGCGGGAAATCGAAATTCATCAGCGTCGGGATATCGGTCGTCCCCGCCTCGTTCACCATCCACATCATCGCGATCAGCATCAGCACCGAGCCGAGCAGGGTATAGAGGAAGAACTTGTAGCTGGCGTAGATCCGGTCCGCCCCGCCCCAGACGCCGATGATCAGGTACATCGGGATAAGCCCGGCCTCGAACATGATGTAGAACAGGAACAGGTCCTGCGCCGCGAAAACGCCGATCATCAGCACTTCCATCACAAGGAAGGCGGCCATGTATTCGCCGACTCGCTTGTCGATCGATTTCCAGCTTGCGCCGATGCAGATCGGCATGAGGAAGACCGTCAGCATGATCAGCATCAGGGCAATGCCGTCGATCCCCAACGCCCACGAGAAGCCGGCGAACAGCGGCATTCGCTCGGTGAACTGCCACTGCGCGCCACCGACGTCGTAGGAGGCCCAGAGAGCTATACCCAGCGCCAGGTCGGCCAGCGTTGCCAGCAGCGCGATCCAGCGCGCCGAGGAGGCCTGCACGAACAGGCAGGCGAGCGCACCCAGCAAGGGCACCAGCAGCATGGCGGAGAGAATGGGAAAAGTGCTCATCGTCCCATCCCGCCAAGTGCCCAGCTGACTGCCATGGTAAGCCCGATCAGCATCACCAGCGCATAGGAATAGAGATATCCGGTCTGTACCCGCTTGGCCACACGTGTGCCCTGCACGACCAGCCATGCCGCGCCGTCAGGGCCGAAGCGGTCGATGGTGCCCTGGTCGCCCTGCTTCCAGAACAGCCGGCCGAGCCAGAAGGCGGGACGCACGAACAGGAAGTTGTACAGCTCGTCGAAGTACCACTTGTTGTAGACGAAGCGGTAAAGCACGCCGAACTGGGCGACGAAGCGCGCGGGAAAACCGGGATTGCGGACATAGCAATACCATGCCGTGGCCAGGCCGATCAGCATGACGATCGTGGCCGAAAGCTTCACCAGCAACGGCACTTCATGCATCGCATGCATCAGGTGCTCATTGTAAAACACCGACCCGCCCCAGAATTCCGCGTCGCCGAGGAACGAGGGACTGAACACGAAACCGGCGGCTACGGCGCCCAGCGTCAGCACGCCGAGCGGGATCAGCATCGAGATCGGGCTTTCGTGCGGGTGATAGCCAGCCGTGCCATCGTCATGTCCGTGCGCCCCATGATCGTGACTCGCGTGTCCGTGATCGTCATGGACGGCATGCTGGATATGTTCGGATTGCGACCAGCGCGGTTTGCCGAAGAACGTCAGGAACACCAGTCGCCAGGAATAGAAGCTGGTCATCAGCGCCGCAATCACGCCTACCCAGAAGGCGAACCTGCCCGACTCGCTGCCGCTGGCAAAGGCCGCCTCGAGGATCGCGTCCTTCGAGTGGAAACCGGCAAATCCCGCGTGCAGCCAGTAGATACCCACACCGGTGATCGCCAGGGTGCCGGCGGTCATCGCCCAGAAGGTCAGCGGAATGTGTTTCCTGAGGCCGCCGTAATAACGCATGTCCTGCTCATGGTGCATGGCATGGATCACCGAGCCCGCGCCGAGGAACAGCAGCGCCTTGAAAAAGGCGTGGGTGAACAGATGGAACATTGCCGCGCCATATGCCCCGACGCCCGCTGCAAAGAACATGTAGCCGAGCTGCGAGCAGGTGGAATAGGCGATAACCCGCTTGATGTCCCACTGGCAGGTGCCGACCGTGGCAGCGAAGAAACAGGTCGCCGCGCCGACGAACGTAACAAGGCCCAGCGCCACCGGGCTGGTCTCGAACATCGGTGAAAGGCGGCAGACCATGAACACGCCGGCCGTCACCATGGTCGCCGCATGGATCAGCGCGGAGACCGGCGTCGGGCCCTCCATCGCGTCGGGAAGCCAGGTGTGCAGGCCCAATTGCGCCGATTTGCCCATCGCGCCGATGAACAGCAGGATGCACAGCACCGTCATGGTGTCGAAGCGATAGCCAAGGAAGCCAATCGTCGATCCGGCCATCGAGGGCGCGGCAGCGAGAATCTCGGGGATCGAGACTGTGTTGAACACCAGATACGTGCCGAAAATGCCGAGCATAAAGCCCAGATCGCCCACCCGGTTGACCACGAAAGCCTTGATCGCGGCGGCGCAGGCGCTGGGTTTCTTGAACCAGAAGCCAATGAGGAGGTAGCTCGCCAGGCCCACCCCTTCCCAGCCGAAGAACATTTGCACCAGGTTGTCGGCCGTCACCAGCATGAGCATGGCGAAAGTGAACAGGCTGAGATAGGCGAAGAAGCGCGGCTGATCCGGATCCTCGTCCATATAGCCCCAGGAGTAGAGGTGGACGAAGGCGGAGACGGTCGTGACAACCACCAGCATGACCGCTGTCAGCGCGTCGACGCGCAGCGCCCAGTCTATCTGCAGCGAGCCCGAATGAATCCACGACAGCACATGCGTCACCTGCGGCGTGCCGTCGCCCCCGACGAAATGCAGGAAAATCGGCCAGGACAGGATGCAGGCGATGAACAGCGCGCCGGTCGTCAGCGACTTGGCGACCAGATTGCCCAGCATGCGGTTGCCCAGTCCCGCGACGATGGCCGCGAGCAGGGGCAGAAAAACGATCAGCAGGATGGAAGAGTCCACGGAGTGTCTATCCCTTCATCCGGTTGACGTCGTCGACCGCGATTGTGCCGCGGCCACGGAAATAGATGACGAGGATGGCAAGCCCGATCGCCGCTTCCGAAGCCGCGACCGTCAGCACGAACATGGCGAAAACCTGTCCGGTGAGATCGTGCAGGAAGGCGCTGAAGGCGACGAGATTGAGGTTCACCGCGAGCAGGATCAGTTCGATCGCCATGAGGATGACGATGACGTTCTTGCGGTTGAGGAAAATACCCAGCACGCCCAGCACGAACAGGATCGAGCTGACGACGATATAGTGTTCGATGCCGATCATTTGCGTTCTCCCGGCACGAAACCTAACAAAACCCGCTCAGGCTGAGCTTGTCGAAGCCCCCTGCGGCCAGACGCGGCGCCAGCATCCTTCGACAGGCTCAGGATGAGCGGGGTTTGTGCAAATTGCCTCACAGCTGCACCCCCTTGCCCACTTCGGGGTTCGTATTGCGCGTTGCGTCCTGCGGCCGCCGGGCGATCTGCTGCGAAATGTTCTGCCCGCGCGTGTCGCTGCGCTGGCGGTGCGTCAGCACGATCGCCCCCACCATCGCCACCAACAGGATGAAGCCGGACGCCTCGAACAGGAACAGATAGCGGCCATAGAGCAGCGCGCCGATGGCCTCGGTATTGCTTGCGCCCAGCGTGGCCGCGCCGGTGCCGTCGGGCGTTCCCAGCTTGAGTCCGCCGATATTGTAGAACAGGATGCCGATCACCAGTTCGGCCGCCAGGACCACGGCTATCAGCATGCCCAGCGGGAAATTGCGGATGAACCCGGCCCGCAATTCGGCAAAATCGATGTCGAGCATCATGACGACGAACAGGAACAGCACCGCGACCGCGCCGACATAAACAATCACCAGCAGCATGGCGATGAATTCGGCCCCCACCAGCACCATCAGCCCCGCCGCGTTGAAGAACGCGAGGATCAGCCAGAGCACGGAATGCACCGGATTGCGCGACATGATCACCAGCACTGCGCTGGCAATCGCAAGGCAGGCGAAGAGATAGAAGGCGATAAGCTGAATCATAACCCCGGCGCGCCCCTAACGATACGGCGCATCGGCTTCAAGGTTCGCGGCGATGGCCCGCTCCCACTTGTCCCCGTTGGCCAGCAGTTTCGCCTTGTCGTAGAGCAATTCCTCACGCGTTTCGGTCGCATATTCGAAATTCGGACCCTCGACCACGGCATCGACCGGGCAGGCTTCCTGGCAGAAGCCGCAGTAGATGCATTTGGTCATGTCGATGTCATAGCGCGTGGTGCGGCGGCTGCCGTCCTCGCGCGGTTCCGCCTCGATGGTGATCGCCTGGGCCGGACACACCGCCTCGCACAGCTTGCAGGCAATGCAGCGCTCCTCGCCGTTGGGATAGCGCCGCAGCGCATGCTCGCCACGAAAGCGCGGGGAGAGCGGGTTTTTCTCGAAGGGATAGTTGATCGTCGCCTTGGGCTTGAAGAAATACTTCAAGGTCAGCCAGTGGGCCTTGACGAACTCCCACAGCGTGAAGCTCTTGATGAGTTGAGCGGCGGTCATGCGCCATACCTCGTGAACATGAGATAGCCGCTGACCAACACGACAAACAGCAGCGAAACCGGCAGGAAAACCTTCCAGCCAAGCCGCATCAGCTGGTCATAGCGATAGCGCGGCACGGTCGCCTTCACCCAGGAGAAGACGAAGAAGAAGAAAGCGATCTTGGCGATCAGCCAGAACCAGCCCGGAATATCGAACCACGGAATCAGGTCGATATCGAGAGGTGGCAGCCAGCCACCGAAAAACAGCACCGCGTTGAGCGCGCACATCAGCAGCACATTGGCATATTCGCCGAGCCAGTAGAGCGCGAAGCTCATCGAGCTGTATTCGGTCTGGTAGCCGGCGACCAGTTCACTCTCCGCCTCGGTCAGGTCGAACGGCGCGCGGGCGGTTTCGGCCATGCCGGAGATCAGGAACATCACCCACATCGGGAAGAGGAGCAAGTTGAAGGCGAAGGCATTGACCACGCCCAGCCCGTGCCCGCGCTGCGCCTCGACGATGGTGTTGAGATTGAAGCTGTCCGCCCAGAGCACCACGCAGATGAGGATGAAACCGATGGAGACTTCATAGGAAATCATCTGAGCTGCAGCGCGCATTGCGCTGAAAAACGGGTATTTCGAGTTCGACGACCAGCCCGCGATGACCACCCCGTAAACCCCCAGCGACGAGATCGCCAGGACATAGAGCAGCCCGACATTGATATCCGCCAGCACCGCGCCCGAATTGAACGGGATCACCGCCCAGGCCATCAAGGCGACGGTAAAGGTGATGATCGGCGCGATCAGGAACAGGCCCTTGTTCGAGGCGCTGGGGACGATGGTTTCCTGCAGGAACACCTTGAGCCCGTCGGCGAAGCTCTGCAGCACGCCCCAGGGGCCGACCACGTTCGGACCCCGGCGCAGCGCCATGGCCGCCCAGATCTTGCGGTCGGCATAGATCACCATGGCGACCGAGAGCATCACCAGCCCGGCGATGATCGCGATGGCCAGCACGGTGCTCAGGCCCCAGGCCCACTCATAGGCCATGCCCCATGATTGGAAGAGTGCGGTCATGCTGAGACACCTGCATGAAATGGTTCGCGCGGAGAGGCGGAGAGGCGGAGAAGAGAAAAAATTGGATCGCGCAAAGGCGCAAAGGCGCAAAGATGTCGCTGTGGCGGCGAAGCCACTGCATCATTCACGCCCTGGAATGGGCGGTGCGAATGCAATGATTTGCATGGACTGCGGCCAGCCAAGCCTCTTTGCGCCTTTGCGCCTTTGCGCGATCGAAATCTCCGCGCCTCCGCGCCTACGCGTAATTCAATAAAGAGGCTCATTCCGCCGCCTCCCGCAAATCCTCGCCATGCAGCAATTCCGCCGAGCAGCGCTGCATCGTCTCGCTGGCGCGGGCGATGGGGTTGGTGAGGTAGAAGTCCTTGATCGGATAGGCGATCACGCCCTTACCGCCCGCCTTGCCCATTGGAAGCGCGGAGCCGAATGAAGCCAGACCTTCCACGCCCAGCGCCGGAACTTCGGCCACCATTGCGGCGCGCAGTTCCTCGAAGCTATCGAAGCCGACCGAGACGCCCTGCGCATCGGCCAGCGCACGCAGGATCGTCCAGTCCTCGCGGGCATCGCCCGGCGGGAAGACGGCCTTTTCGGCGAACTGCACCCGGCCCTCGGTGTTGACGAAAGTCCCGGCTTTCTCGCTGAAGGCCGCGCCCGGAAGGATCACGTCGGCCATATGTGCCGAACGATCGCCGTGATGACCGATGTAGACCTTCAGGCTGTCGGCGAACTGGCTGTAATCGATGGCATCCGCACCCAATGAAATCAGCACCTTGGGCTTGGCCGCGGCGAGATCGGCAATCCCGCCCGCTTGTGCATAACCCAGCATCATCGCACCCATCTGGCTCGCCGCAAGGTGGAGAACATTCCAACCGTTCCAGCCATCACGCACCAGCTTCCACTTGGCGGCCAGCGCCAGTGCGGGTTCCAGCGCCCCTGCGGCAAGCCCGCCATGCCCTACGATGATCGCCGGGCGTTCCGCCTTGGCCATGGCATCGGCCACATCGGCGGGCAGCTTGCCCAGCACGGCGAGATCGTCGCCGAGGAAAGTCGCCGGATAGGTCGTTTCCCACTCGGGCCCGACCAGAAACACCTTGGCCCCCTTGCGCGCCGCCGCCTTGCGCAGCCGCACGTTGAGCAGCGGCGCTTCCCAGCGGACATAGCTGCCGATAACGAGAATGGCGTCGGCCTCCTCGATCCCGGCCAGGGTGCTGTTGAAATTCATGGCCGCGAGGCTGGAAGTATCGAAGCTGTCGCCGGTCTGGCGGCTTTCGAGCAATGTCGAACCCGCCGCACCGAGCAGTTTCGTCGCCGCGAACATGGTTTCACAATCGAGCAGCCCACCCGCGACGGCGGCAATGCTCTTGCCCGGCTTGGCCTTGGCGATGACGCCGAAAGCCTCATCCCATGTCGCGGCGACAAGCTTGCCCTGCTTGCGGATCCACGGACGATCCAGCCGCCGCTTGGTCAACCCGTCAACCTGATAGCGCGCCTTGTCGCTGATCCACTCCTCATTGACGTCATCGTTGACGCGCGGAAGGATGCGCAGCACTTCGCGGCCGCGGCTGTCGAGCCGGATATTGGCGCCGCAAGCATCGGAAACGTCGATGCTCAGCGTCTTCTTCAGCTCCCACGGCCGCGCCTCAAAGGCGTAAGGCCGCGACGTCAAGGCGCCGACCGGGCACAGGTCGATGACATTGGCGCTCATCTCGTGGGCCACCGCTTTTTCGAGATAGCTTGTGATCTGCATGTTCTCGCCGCGATAGAGCGCGCCGATCTCGTCCACGCCGGCCACTTCCTCGGAGAAGCGCACGCAGCGGGTGCAGTGGATGCAGCGGGTCATCACTGTCTTGATCAGCGGACCCATGTATTTTTCGGTGACGGCGCGCTTGTTCTCGTCATAGCGGCTGGCGCCACGCCCGTAAGCCATCGCCTGGTCCTGCAAGTCGCACTCGCCGCCCTGGTCG
Source organism: Novosphingobium sp. (assembly GCA_050248535.1). Lineage (GTDB taxonomy): Bacteria > Pseudomonadota > Alphaproteobacteria > Sphingomonadales > Sphingomonadaceae > Novosphingobium. The sequence continues at coordinate 5,908 of JBFWSE010000039.1, read as the reverse complement.
CAGATCGGGCAATCGAGCGGGTGGTTGATGAGCAGGAACTCCATCACCCCTTCGCGGGCCTTGCGGACCATTTCGCTATCGGTGCGGATGGTCTGGCCCTCGGCGGCGGGCAGCGCGCAGCTGGCCTGCGGCTTGGGCGGCCCCGGTGCGACTTCGACCAGGCACATGCGGCAATTGCCGGCGATCGAGAGCCGCTCGTGATAGCAGAAGCGCGGCACTTCCTTGCCCGCAAGCTCGCAGGCCTGCAGGACAGTTGCGCCCTGTGGGACTTCGAGTTCGATGCCGTCGACGGTGAGTTTAGGCATTTGTCACCTGCATACGGTCATAAATTCCGAGAAGGATTATCGCGAATACCGCATACGCAAACCACGTTGCGGAATAGATCAGGGCGCTGGAAGCTTGAACGAACAGCGAGGCCTGCATTTGCACCCGAGCGCTCTCCATCATCAGGCTAGATTGGCTGCCTGCGATGCTCTTCCAAGCAGCGTATAAGCTAAAAAAATTCTTGAGCAGATCGAGCACGCCAATGCCCAAGAATATCTTGGGTGATAGACGCACCCATTGCAGATTCGGAGTCACTCCGCCGCCTCCCGCACATTCTCCGCAATCCGTCGCTCCAGTTCAGGCCGGAAGTGCCGGATTAGCCCCTGGATCGGCCAGGCGGCGGCGTCGCCCAGGGCGCAGATGGTGTGGCCTTCGACTTGCTTGGTCACCTGCTGCAGCATGTCGATTTCCGACACGTCGGCATCGCCGGTGCGCAGGCGTTCCATCACCCGCCACATCCAGCCGGTGCCTTCGCGGCAGGGGGTGCACTGGCCGCAGCTCTCATGCTTGTAGAAATAGCTGAGGCGCGAAATGGCGCGGACTATGTCGGTGCTCTTGTCCATGACGATGACTGCAGCCGTACCGAGGCCTGAGCCCTGTTCCTTGCAACCGTCGAAATCCATCGGCATGTCGAAGCACTTGTCCGCCGGGACCAGCGGCACCGAGCTGCCGCCCGGGATCACTGCCAAGAGGTTGTCCCACCCGCCGCGAATGCCGCCGCAGTGGCGCTCGATCAATTCGCGGAAGGGGATACTCATTTCCTCTTCGATCACGCAGGGCTTTTCGACGTGCCCGCTGATCTGGAACAACTTGGTGCCCTTGTTGTTCTCGCGCCCGAAGGAAGAGAACCAGCTCGCCCCGCGCCGCATGATCGTTGGCGCGACAGCGATGCTCTCGACGTTGTTGACCGTCGTCGGGCAGCCATAGAGGCCGGCGCCGGCCGGGAACGGTGGCTTGAGGCGGGGCTGGCCTTTCTTGCCTTCCAGGCTCTCGATCATCGCGGTCTCTTCGCCGCAGATATATGCCCCTGCGCCGCGATGGACGAAGACGTCGAAATCGTAGCCGCTCTTGCAGGCGTTCTTGCCGATCAGGCCGGCGTCATAGGCTTCCTGCACGGCGGCGAAGAGCGTCTCGGCTTCACGGATATATTCGCCGCGAATGTAGATATAGGCCGCCCGCGCGCCCATGGCGAAGCCGGCGACCAGCGCGCCTTCGATCAGCTTGTGCGGATCGTGGCGGATGATTTCGCGGTCCTTGCACGAACCGGGTTCGGACTCGTCGGCATTGATGACGAGGAAGCCGGGGCGCGCCGGATTTGGCTCCTTGGGCATGAAGCTCCACTTGAGCCCGGTCGGGAACCCCGCACCGCCGCGCCCGCGCAAACCGCTGGCCTTGATTTCCTCGATAATCGCATCGCGGCCCTTGGCGAGGATCGCCTTGGTCTTGTCCCAATCGCCCCGCGCCTGGGCGGCCTTCAGGTTCCACGGCTGGTAGCCGTAGACGTTAGTGAAGATCCGGTCCTTGTCCTTGAGGCTCATCTTGCGCCTCCGAATGGTTCGCGCGGAGACGCGGAGGCGCGGCGAAGGGAAAGAGTGGCTTCGCGCAAAGGCGCAAAGGCGCGAAGGGACTGCGCGTGGGGAGGAGCCCGATCAAACTCATTCATAGCTGCAAACTGCAACGCGGAAGCAGGAAGAAGGGCCTTTGGCGCAGAGCAACCCCTTTGCGCCTTTGCGCCTTTGCGCGAATAACATCTCCGCGCCTCCGCGTCTCCGCGCGATATTCGACGAAGGGCCATCACCACTCCCCCCGGTAATCGTAATTGGCCTTGACCATTTCCTTAAGCACCGTCGGCCCACCCAAAGGCTCAACCGTATGCCGCCCCGGCTCCTGCGTCCCGGTCTTGGGCGTCTTGCCCGCAGCCAGCGCATCGAGCACCGCGTCGAGCCGCTCCGCCGTCAGGTCCTCGTAATTGTCGTCGTTGATCTGGACCATCGGCGCCGAGGCGCAGTTGCCCATGCATTCGACTTCGTTGAGCGTCCATAGCCCATCATCGGTAGTCTCGCCCTTCACCATGCCGCGCGCCTTGCAAGCGGCGAACAGGTCGTCCGACCCGCGCAGCATGCAGGGCGTGGTGCCGCAGACCTGGACGTGGAACCGGCCGACCGGGGCCATGTTGAACATGGTGTAGAAAGTCGCGACTTCCAGCACCCGGATCACCGGCATGTCGAGATAGGTCGCGACATATTCGATCACCGGGATCGGCAGCCAGCCTTGCGTCTGCGTCTCCTCGCCCACTTGACGCTGGGCATAGTCGAGCAGCGCCATCACCGCCGAGCGTTGCCGCCCCTCGGGATAACGGGCCACGGCAGCCTTGGCCTTCGCCTCCCAGGCGGGAGTAAAGGCAAAGGCCCCCCAGCGCGCCCGAAGCTCGGGCGTATCGGCAATGGCTGCCTGTGCGGACACGTCAATTGGCTCCCGGTATTCGCCGTCAGAAGATCTGCGAGCAGGCTTCGTCGACGACGACCGACATGGCTGTCGAGCTTGGCGCGCTGACCACATCACAGCGATAGACCGCGCTGTGGCCACCGTTCTGCGCGGGAACCTGGAAGTGATAAGTGGCGCGCAGGCACGACTGAATGGGCGCGCCGTCGGTCGGACGGCAAGCAATGACCACGTCCTTGGAAATGGCCACAACCCGCGCGCCGTTGTCGATGGCATTGCGCATGAAGCTGTTGGTCACTTCGGCCTGGGCGGCCGTGGCGAAGAAGGCAGTTGCGGCAAGCGCCGCGGCAGTGGAGATGTGCTTCAGCATGGTTTCTTCTCCTTATAAAATTCTATATGATTTTCGATGCTTACTTGACTTCCATCAGATCGAGCCAGCTTGAGAACCTCCCCCAAGGGGGAGGTGGCGGCCCGCAGGGCTGACTGAGGGGGGCTAACAAGAGACAGCCGCGATAGCGGCTGCACGCTGCCGCGCGCTCCTTGGTTCGCCCCCTTACACCAGTTGACCTTCGGTCGACTTCGTCTCGTGGTCCCCCTCCCCCGTTGGGGGAGGTATGTGCGTGCCAGGATCACCGGATGAACTCCACACGGCTGCATTTGTCACCCTCGAAAGAATAGACGGCCACAACCTCGAACGGCTCGACCAGTTCCGAACCATCGCTCGCCAAGCCGCGGGTGACATATTCGCGAAACAGGACATAGTCGCCGATTTCCTGCCGCTCGACAATCTCGGCCCGGTTCTGCGGCCATTTCGCGAAAGCGGCGGCAAGCCCGGTGCGCGTACCTTCGCGCCCCTCGCGCAGCACTGCACCGCGATAGTTCGCCTCGCAGGCGTCCTCGGTCATCAGCGCCACATAGGCGTCGACGTCCTGCGCGTTGTAATGCGCGATCATCTGTTCGGCGATGACTAGGTTGCCGCTCACCGGTCACACTCCCCGAACACCACGTCGATCGCCCCCAGAATGGCGGTCGCGTCAGGGAGCATGTGGCCCCGGCTCATGAAGTCCATCGCTTGCAGGTGCGAGAAGGCGGTCGGCCTGATCTTGCAGCGATAGGGCTTGTTGGAGCCGTCACTCACCAGATAGACGCCGAATTCGCCCTTGGGGCTTTCAGTGGCGACATAGACTTCGCCGGCCGGCACGTGGAAGCCCTCGGTGTAGAGCTTGAAGTGGTGGATCAGCGCTTCCATCGAGCTTTTCATCTCGGCGCGCTTGGGCGGAACGACTTTGCGGTCATCCGAAGCCACCGGGCCGGAAGGCATTTCGGCGAGGCACTGTTTCATGATGCGCGCGGATTGGCGCACTTCCTCGACGCGGACCATGAACCGGTCATAGCAGTCGCCGCGCGTGCCCACCGGCACCTCGAAATCCATCCCGGCATAGGCGTCGTAGGGCTGGCTCTTGCGCAAATCCCAGGGAATGCCGCTGCCCCGGATCATCGGGCCGGAAAAGCCCCAGCGCACCGCATCGTCCTTTGAGACCACGGCAATATCGACATTGCGCTGCTTGAAGATGCGGTTATCGACCACCAGGCTCATGGCGTCGTCGAACAGGCGCGGCAGACGGGTATCCAGCCATTCGCCGATATCGACCAGCAGCTTTTCTGGCACATCCTGATGCACGCCGCCGGGGCGGAACCAGGCCATATGCATGCGCGCACCGGCGGCGCGTTCGAAGAAATTGAGGCAATCCTCGCGGATTTCGAACAGCCACAGGTTCGGCGTCATCGCGCCGACGTCCATGACGTGGCTGCCGAGATTGAGCATGTGGTTGCAGATGCGAGTCAGTTCGGCGAAGAGCGTGCGCAGGTATTGCGCGCGGGCCGGAACTTCGAGGTTCAGCAGCTTCTCGATGGCAAGCACATAAGAATGTTCCATGCCGAGCGGCGAGCAATAGTCGAGCCGGTCGAAATAGGGCAGCGCCTGGAGATAGGTCTTGTGCTCGATCAGCTTCTCGGTGCCGCGGTGGAGCAGGCCGACATGCGGATCGATCCGCTCGATAATCTCGCCATCGAGCTCCATGACCATGCGCAGCACGCCGTGCGCGGCCGGGTGCTGCGGGCCGAAGTTGATCGTGTAATTGGTGATGACCTCGTCGCCGGTGGTGGGGGCGTGGTCGAGTTGCATGCTCATGCCTGGCCTCCGCAGAAAATTGGGACAGTCCCCTTTTTCGATGATGGCGGCATGGTGAACAAGGCATCGGAAGCAAGAAAAAGGGGACTGTCCCTATTTTCTGCACCAAGCGCGAGTTCGCAGGGGCCGGTCATTTGGACTTCCCCTTGGGCTTGGCTGGAGCCTTCTTCGGAGCGGCAGACTTCTTCGCAGGAGCCTTGGCAGTCTTGGGCTTGGGCTCGGCCTTGGCGGCCGGTGCGGGTGGCGGCGGGGCAGGCGGTGGCGGAGCCTCCGCCTTTTCATCGCCCGGCAACACGTATTCCGCGCCTTCCCAGGGGCTCATGAAATCGAACTGCCGCAAGTCCTGCGCCAGTTCGACCGGCTCATAGACCACGCGCTTGTCTTCCTCGGAATAGCGAAGTTCCTGGTATCCGGTGAGCGGGAAATCCTTGCGGAAGGGGTGGCCTTCAAAGCCGTAGTCAGTGAGGATGCGACGCAGGTCCGGATTGCCGGCGAAGATCACGCCGTACATGTCGTAAACTTCGCGCTCGAGCCAGCCGGCCACCGGCCACAGGGTGGTGGCAGTGGGAACCGGGGTATCCTCGGCCGCGCAGACTTTTACCATCACGCGATGGTTCCTGGTCAGGCTGAGCAGCATATAGACCACTTCGAACCGTTCGGCCCGGTCAGGGTAGTCGGCCCCGGCAATTTCCATCAGCTGCTGGTACTGGTGGTTGTCGCGCAGCTCGCGCAGGGCATTTTCGATCTCGCCTCGCGCGACGGTGATCACCAGTTCGCCGTGCTCTTCCCTGGCCGAAACGACCGATGCGCCCAACGCATTGGTCAGCGCATCGAGCACACCTTCGTTGCTCGCAAACTTCGGCGCGGAGTGGACGACAGTGCTCACCGCTCGACCGTCCCAACCCGGCGGATCTTCCGCTGCAACTGCATCACGCCATAAAGCAGCGCTTC
>JBFWSE010000038.1:0-28306 GCA_050248535.1 Novosphingobium sp. | reverse complement strand
CGATAACGGTATGAATTTCGTCAATAAACAGGATCGCCTCGGGCATTTTCTCCAGTTCGTTGACAACCTGCTTCAGGCGTTCCTCGAAATCGCCGCGATAGCGCGTGCCGGCCAGCAGCGCGCCCATGTCGAGGCTGTAAATGACGGCATTGGCCAGCACTTCGGGCACATTGCCCTCGATGATCTTGCGGGCAAGGCCCTCGGCAATCGCCGTCTTGCCCACGCCGGGATCGCCGACATAGAGCGGGTTGTTCTTCGAACGGCGGCACAGGATCTGGATCGTGCGATCGACTTCAGGACCGCGCCCGATCAGCGGATCGACTTTCCCGGACTGGGCCTTCTCGTTGAGATTGATGCAGAACTGGTCGAGCGCCGAATCCTTCTTGTTCGCCTTGGCGTCGGCCTTTTCTTCCTGCGGCGGCACTTCGCTCTCGGAACCCTTGGGCCTGCCGTCCTCGATCTTGCGGCTGCCGCCCTTGCCGATGCCGTGGCTGATATAGCTTACCGCATCGAGCCGGCTCATGTCCTGCTGCTGGAGGAAATAGACGGCGTAGGAATCGCGTTCTGAAAACAGCGCGACCAGGACGTTGGCGCCCGTCACCGTGTCCTTGCCCGAGCTCTGAACATGCAGGATCGCCCGCTGAATCACCCGCTGGAAACCGGCCGTAGGCGCGGGATCGCCCTTGTCCTTGGTCTTGAGCGACTGGTATTCCTGATCGAGATACTGCTTCACCACATCGCCGAGGTCGCCCAGATCGACGCCGCATGCCTGCATCACGGCAGAGGCGTCGGGATCGTCGATCAGCGCCAGCAGCAGATGCTCCAGCGTCGCATATTCGTGGCTGCGCTCCGATGCATGGGCCAGCGCCGCGTGCAGCGTCTTTTCTAGGTTCTGGGCGAAACTGGGCATTTCAGGACACTTTCGATTGGTGTGCCGCGGGCGAGACTAGACCGATACACAGATACAGGGAGTTAACGAAGCACATATGGGGATTGCCCCGGCGCCGGGAAGGGGTCCTGCCTGTCATGCTTGCTTCGATTTGAACAGGGCGTCGGCGGCCAGCATGTGGGCTTGGGCCTTGTCGCGGTGCGCCGTGACCCTGGCGATTTCGGCTTCGAGCAGGGCGATGCGTTCATTGAGTTCGTCGCGCGAATAGCTGTCGAGGCTTTCGCGGCCCAGCGCGCTGGCGGCATCGCCGCGCGGTCTCGGGCGGTCATCATCGTCCATTGCGGCGCAACATTCAGCCAGTTGCGCTTGCTGTCAACCGGGCGCGCGATTAGTGCACATTCCTGTGGCGGGGCCGCATGCGGGGCGTAATGATGACCAATTCCATTCCGGAAACGATGGCGGCAATCGGGATGGAAAGTCCGGGCGGCCCCGAAGTGCTTCAGCCGGTGCAATTGCCAGTCCCCCGGCCCGGTCCGGGCGAAGTGTTGATTCGCGTGGCCTATGCCGGCGTGAATCGCCCCGATGTCGCCCAGCGGCAGGGCCTCTACCCACCGCCCGCCGGCGCCTCGCCGATTCCTGGACTCGAAGTGGCGGGCGAAGTGGTGGCGCTGGGCCAGGATGTGGACGCAGCGCTGCTCGGCAGGCCGGTCTGCGCGCTGGTCGCGGGCGGTGGCTATGCGCAATATTGCACGGCCGATGCGAGGCATTGCCTGCCTGTGCCTGCCGCCCTGTCTCTGGCCGAAGCCGCCGCGCTGCCCGAAACCCTTTTCACCGTCTGGCACAACGTGTTCGAGCGCGGCCGGGCAAGGGAGGGCGAAAGCCTGCTGGTCCATGGCGGCACCAGCGGTATCGGCTGCATGGCGATTCAACTGGGCAAATTGTTCGATCTGCAGGTGATCGTGACTTGCGGCAGCGCCGAGAAATGCGCCCGCGCGCTTGAGATCGGCGCGGCCCATGCGATCGATTACAAGGCGCAGGATTTCGTCGAGGAAGTGGCGCGGATTACCAGCGGCAAAGGCGTGGAGCTGGTGCTTGATATGGTCTCGGGCGACTATGTGCCGCGCAATCTCAAATGCCTGGCCGAAGACGGCCGGCACGTCACTATCGCCATACTCGGTGGCGCAAGAGCCGAACTCAACATGGCGGTCGTGATGGCGCGCCGGTATACCCTTACCGGTTCGACCCTGCGGCCGCGCAGCAGCGAGTTCAAGGCGCTTCTGGCGCAGGAAATTGCCGCGAATGTCTGGCCACTCGTCGAAAATGGCGCGTTGCGCCCGGTGATGGACCGCATTTTCCCGCTGGCCGAAGCCGGCGCCGCCCATGCGCGGATGGAAGCGGGCGAGCATGTAGGAAAGATCGTTCTGGAGGTGTGACAATGGAGAAACTGATCCTCCACGAAGATCCGCGCAGCGGCAATTGCTACAAGATCAGGTTGACGGCTGCCCTGCTGGGGGTGCCGCTCGAGCGGCGGCAATACGATATCATGAAGGGCGAGACCCGCACGCCCGACTTCCTTGCCACGGTCAATGCCAATGGCCGCATCCCGGTGTTGCAGGTCGGCGATCGCTTCCTGCCCGAAAGCAATGCCGCCAGCTGGTACCTCGCCGAAGGTTCCGTGCTGATTCCGCAGGATCGCTTCGCGCGCGCCGACATGCTGCGCTGGATGTTCTTCGAACAATACAATCACGAGCCGAATGTCGCGACTCTGCGGTTCTGGCTGCTGTTCGTCGGCGAAGGCAACCTGACGGCAGGGCAGCGCGGCCAGATCATGGCCAAGCGCGCCGGCGGCGAAGCGGCGCTCAGGCTGATGGACGAACACCTGGCGACGCAGGACTGGCTGGTCGGACCCGGAGCGACGCTCGCCGATGTCGCGCTCTATGCCTATACCCATGTCTGCGAAGCTGGCGGTTTCCGGCTGCGCGACTATCCCGCCGTCTGCCGCTGGCTCGACCGGGTCGCGGCGCTGCCGCGATTTGTTGCCATGGAGTGAGAGTTCTTGCCCAGCACGGGCCGATGCCCTACATGACTCGCCGAATGGCCGCTCCGCAAGGGGCGGCCCTATTATTTTCAAGCGCATTTCGCGCCGGAGACGCATCGTGACTCAAGTCTATCCGCTCATGCCGCACGCCACCGCGTCGTGGCTTGTCGACAATACCGCGCTGGCCTTCGACCAGATCGCCGATTTCTGCGGGCTGCATATCCTCGAAGTCCAGGCCATGGCCGACGACCTTGCCGCCAGCAAATATACCGGGCGCGATCCCGTCCGCGCGGGCGAGCTGACCATGGCGGAGATCGAGCGCGGTCAGGCCGACCCGAACTATGCCCTCAAGATGCAGAAAGCGCCGGTAACAGTCAGCCGCACCAAGGGTCCGCGCTATACGCCGGTGTCCAAGCGGCAGGACAAGCCCGATGGCATTGCCTGGATCCTGCGCAATCATCCCGAGATTTCCGATGCACAGATCGGCAAGCTGATCGGCACCACCCGCAATACGATCACGGCGATCCGCGAGCGGTCGCACTGGAACATCGCCAATATCCAGCCCAAGGATCCGGTAACGCTGGGCCTGTGCTCGCAGCGCGAGCTCGATGCAATTGTCGCTCGGGCGGCGAAAAAGGCCGGGCTGGTCGATGAGGCGGGCGACGATGCGCGGCTCGGCGGCGATCGCGAAGCACTGATCGAGGAACTGCGCGCCGAGCGTGAGGCGGCGGTCAAGGAAGCCGCCGAAGCAGCCCAGGAAGCCGAGGCCGCAGCCTGGATCGAGGCCAAGCGGGCGGCGGAAGAAGCCGGCGAGGGTTGATATCCTGCCCCGCGCGGCTTGCGCTCCGGCGCGGGACAGGGCACAATAGCTTACATGAGTGTAAGTGAATATCCGCAGGTGTGGCGCGAATGCTATGCCCACCCTTGCGCCTGGGACATCGACTTGCCACCCCTGTCGATGGTCGATCTGTTCGCGCAAAGTGTTGCCGGACATGCCGATGCACCGCTCGCGGATTTCTACGGACGCATCTACACCTATCGCCAGGTCATGGCGGAAGCCCGCGCCTTTGCCGCTGGGTTGCAGGCCATGGGACTAGCCAAGGGCGACCGGCTCGGCTTGTTCATGCCCAATGTGCCCGCCTATCTCTCGGCCTATTTCGGCGGACTGATGGCTGGCGTCACGCTGGTCAATTTCTCGCCGTTATATACCGCGGCGGAATTGTCTGCCCAGGTAGAGGATTCGGGCGCGCGCGCAATCGTCACTCTCGACGTGCCGGCCTTGCTGCCAACCGGGCTGGAGGTATTGCGGGGCTCTTCGCTTGAAACATTGATAGTCACTCGGCTGGCCGCGCAATTGCCATGGATCAAAGGCGTCGGGATGCGATTGTTTCGTCGCAAGGAACTTACGCCCTTGCCCGGCAATTCGCAGGTACGTGACTGGCGCAGCCTATTGTCGGACAAGCCGCCACAACCTGTCGAAATCGATCCCCTTGGCGATCTTGCCCTTATCCAGTACACCGGCGGCACAACTGGCACGCCCAAGGGCGCCATGCTCACCCATCAGAACCTTTCGGCCAATGCCCGGCAGATCGAAGCGATCGATCCGCACCAGCACGAACGCGACGTGATCGTCGGCGTGCTGCCGTTCTTCCATGTCTTTGCCAATGCCAGCGTGCTCAATCGCACGGTGCTCAACGGCGGCTGCATCGCCATGCTGCCACGTTTCGAGGCGGGTCAGTGTCTCGAAACCCTGATGCGGGTAAGGGCAACCTCGATGCCGGGTGTGCCGACCATGTATCAGGCGCTGCTCGATCATCCGAACCTGGCGAAGACGGACTTTTCCAGCCTCCGGGTCTGTATCTCCGGCGGTGCGCCGCTGGCGGCGCCGCTCAAGCGGCGGTTCGAGGACGCGACCGGCGCCAAGCTGGTCGAAGGTTACGGGCTAACGGAAAGTTCGGGGGTAGTCTCGGCCAATCCCTATGAAGGCGAGGAGCGGCCGGGCAGCATCGGCCAGCCACTGCCGGCAACCCGCCTGCGGCTGCTCGACAAGGAAGACCCCGATCGCGATGCGCCGCCCGGAGTGCCGGGCGAACTGGCCATACAAGGGCCGCAGGTCATGCAAGGCTATTGGAACCGGCCGGACGCGGCGGTAGTGGCCTTTGCGTCGCGCGAAGACGGAAAATGGCTGCGCACCGGCGATATCGCCGAAATCGATGCGGATGGCTATGTCCGGATCGTCGATCGCAGCAAGGACATGATTGCAGTGGGCGGTTTCAAGGTGTTCCCCAGCCAGGTCGAGGCCGTGCTGCTGGAGAATGCCGCAGTCAAGGAAGCCCTCGTGATCGGCGTGGCCGACGCCTACCGCGGCGAGATGCCGCGTGCCTTCGTGACACTGCGCGACGGATCGGACGAAACGGCCGAACAGCTGATGGAATGGCTCAATTCGCGGCTGGGCAAGCACGAAAGAGTCGATGCAGTGGTGGTGCGCGCCACATTGCCCAAAACCATGGTCGGCAAGCTCGACCGCAAGGCGCTTCGCGCCGAATTGGCCCAGTCGGGCGAAGGTTGATCAGGAAGCAGCGGCTTCCAGCGGCAATATCGAACCGCTCGTGTCTTCGGATGCATAGGGCTCGTAGGCCTGCTTGTCGGCGCCATTGGGCAGCGATGCCGGAGCAGCACTGCCGCGCGCGGCGAACCGGCCATCGACTTTCGCGCCCGGCTCAATGCTCAGCGAGTCGTAGCAGACGTCGCCCTCGATTCGAGCGGTCTTGAGCACAGTCAGCTCGCCCGCCTCGATCGTCCCCCTGATCAACCCCGCCAGCTTTGCGCTTTCGGCGAAGACCGACCCGTTGATTTCGCTTGTTTCACCCTGGACCAGAGTGGCGCAACGAATGTCGCCCTCGATCTTGCCATCGACATGCAGATCCGATGCGGAATCGATGTTGCCCTTGATGGCGGTGTCCGAACCGAGGATCGAAAAGGTCGGGTTGGCCATGGAACGGCTAGCGCCTGGCCGGCTTGCCGGAGCTGGGCGCTCCGGGGGCTTTTTCGAGAACATGAGTGGCTGCCTCCAGGAATGGCCGCGGATTGACTGCCTGATCGTGTATCCGGACTTCGAAATGCAAATGCGGCCCGGTCGACCGGCCCGTGCTGCCGATCAGGCCGACAATTGTGCCCGGCTCGACGTCCTGGCCCTCGCGGGCGCGGAATGCCGACATGTGGGCATAGCGAGTCATCAATCCGTTGCCGTGATCGATTTCCACGCAATTGCCATATCCCGACCGCTGGCCGACGAAGCTGACAACGCCCTTGGCCGCGGAATAGATCGGCGCGCCAATCGGTCCTTTGAAATCGAGGCCGGCATGAAACGCGCTGCCGCCGGTGAACGGATCGGCGCGGTAACCAAAACCGGAAGAAATGAATTCGAGGCTGGCGGGAAGATGCTGCGGTACCCTTGCGAGGCCGTTTTCCAGCAGGTTCATGCGCGCAAGGCTCAAGCCGAGCCGTTCGAACCGGGGATCCGTGGCGCCGTCGGACGAAGTCGCCAGAGCCTGGAACGGACCACCCTGCGCGCTGCGATCGTCGAGCGACGCCAGCATCATGTTGGGATCGAGGCCGAGCTGGCGAATAGCCGAAATCGCCTGCTGCGAGCGGCGGTCGGCAAAACGAGTCAGGCGTTCGACAAAGGCAAGCTGGCGCGCTTCGATACGTGCGAGGCCGGCAGCTTCCGGCACGGACGTGCTGACCTTGTTGACGGTCTGCGCCGCTTCGCCTGCGGAATTGCTGACAGTCTCACCCGCCTTGGCGTCGCTTGGCAGCTCACCGATGCTGGCTTCAACCATTTGCTCAAGGAAATTCTGGCGCTGTTGCAGGTCGTGCGCCACTTTTTCGAGATCGCTGCGATAGGCCGATACGCGGCTTTCCGCAGAGGCAACCTTTGCTTCGCGGTCAAGCAGGGCCAGCCTGTCGCGCGCTTCGAAGTAGCGGTTGACGGCCACCGAAAGCATCGTTCCAACCCATACCAGCAGCAAGAGGGCAAGCAACGACGCTGCCGCGACCTGCAGCCGGGTTCCGATCTTGATAAAACGAACCTGCCCCTTCGAACGCATGAAGAACTCGCGTTCGGGGAACCAGATCCGAAGACGGTCATAAAAACCGTCCACGGCAAGCTTTTGCAAAACGACCCCGCCTAGTTGTCTGTCTTGTAGTCGGCGCGCGGTTAGCAGCAGGTAACGGGCAAGGCGAATCCGTTGGTCCCAACTTGGGACAAATCGCGATGAATGGGACGAGTCGCGCGATGAATCGTTTCAACCCAAAAGGAATGGTTAAGCGGGGCCGTGCAGGCGTGCAGCGAACGATTCGTCAGTCGCGGATGACAGCCTGCCGCCCCGGTGCTAATCGGCCGCGCATGACCGCACAGCATCTGCCGATCGAAGCGCCCGATACGATCATCCGCGACCTGGCTCTGGCCGGGCGGGATGCACAGCGCCGGCTCGCCCGGATGAGCGACGGCGACAAGGCTGCCGCGCTCCTTTCGGCGGCAAAAGCCCTGCGCGAGGCGGAGGGCGAAATTCTCGCGGCCAACGCTCGCGATCTGGCAGCGGGCGAAGCAAATGGCCTGACCAAAGCCATGCTCGACCGGCTCAAGCTCGACCCCGCCAGGCTCGCCGCGATTGCCGGTGCGGTCGAACAGGTTGCGCGCCTGCCCGACCCCGTCGGTGACGTTATCGACACGGCCGAGCGGCCTAACGGCTTGCGCCTCAGCCGGGTGCGCGTGCCGATCGGGCTGATCGGAATCATTTACGAAAGCCGCCCCAATGTTACCGCCGATGCTGCCGCGCTGTGCCTGCGATCCGGCAACGCCGTGCTGTTGCGCGGCGGCAGCGAGGCAGTCCATTCCAATCGCGCTATTCATGCCGCGCTGGTGCGTGGGCTGGAGGCGGCGGGCGCACCCGGCGAGGCCGTGCAGCTGGTGCCAAGCCAGGACCGGGCGCTGGTCGGCGCCATGCTCGCCGCCGCCGGCCAGATCGACATGATCGTGCCGCGCGGGGGCAAGAGCCTGGTCGCCCGCGTGCAGGCCGATGCGCGCGTGCCGGTGCTCGCGCATCTGGACGGCATATGCCACACCTACATTCATTCCGCCGCCGATCCGGACATGGCCAAAAGCATCGCGCTCAACGCCAAGATGCGGCGCACCGGAATTTGCGGGGCGATGGAAACCCTGCTGCTCGACGCGAAATTTCCCGCCTCATCGCAAGTGCTTGATGCATTGATCGAGGCGGGCTGCGAATTGCGCGGCGATGCCCGCGCCCGCTCGCTCGATCCGCGCGTGCTGCCCGCCAGCGCCAATGACTGGGACACTGAATATCTCGATGCGATCCTGTCGGTCGCGGTGGTCGATGGTGTCGACGGCGCCCTGGCCCATATCGCACGGCACAGCTCAAGCCACACCGAAGCGATCCTCACCGAAGACGAAGCGGCGGCCAGCCGGTTCCTTGCCGAAGTCGACAGCGCCATCGTCATGGTCAATGCCTCGACCCAGTTCGCCGACGGCGGCGAATTCGGGCTGGGCGCCGAAATCGGCATTGCCACCGGCAGGCTGCATGCGCGCGGGCCGGTCGCGCTCGAGGGGCTGACCACCTACAAGTGGCTGGTGCGCGGCACCGGACAGACGCGGCCTTGAGTCCGGTTTATACAGGCATTCTCGGCGGCAGCTTCAATCCCGCGCATGGGGGGCACCGCCGGATTTCGCTGTTCGCGCTCGAGGCCTTGCATCTCGATGAAGTGTGGTGGCTGGTCTCGCCGGGAAATCCGCTCAAACCGGACAAGGGCATGGCCCCGCTGCCCGCCCGGGTCGTTTCCGCGCGCAGGCAGGCGCGGCGTGCGCCGATCAGAATCAGTGCGATCGAGCGCGAAATGGGTACGCGTTTCACTGTCGATACCCTAGCCCGCCTGCGCCGCCGTTACCCGCACCGGCGCCTTATCTGGTTGATGGGCGCCGATAATCTTGCGCAATTCTGCCGCTGGAAAAACTGGCGGGGAATTGCCCGATTAATGCCGATTGCGGTGATCGGCAGGCCGGGTTATGATCGTGCCGCCCTCGCGAGCCCCGCGATGGCCTGGCTCAGGCGCTTCCGGAAGCCTGTGGCCAGTTTCCGCAACCGAACAGGATGGAGCGCACCCGCGCTGGTTTTGCTGCGTTTCGATCCAGACAGCCGTTCGGCCACAGCCTTGCGCAAGGCCAATCCGCATTGGGCCGAGAAATTCGCCCGATCCGCCCCGCGCGACGGCCTGACGCGCCGCCCGATTGGCGCAGGTCCCGCGTGAAGGCCCCGGCAGCCCCATACCGTTCCGACATTGTGTCCCAACCCACCGCCTGCCGGCCATTGCACGCCGGCCGGCCCCGCCCCATCTTTCCGGCAGGAGTTTCGACAGGAGCCTCATGACCCAAATGCAAGCCCAAACGGCCGCAACCGGCGCCGGCGCCGCATCCGATGCGGGAGCCGGTCTATCTGTCGAGCCCGGGTCGCTCCTGGCGCTGGTGCTTCATTCGCTCGACGAGGATCAGGCCCAGGACGTGGTCGCGATCCCGCTCGAGGGGAAGACCGCGATTGCCGATTACATGATCATTGCCTCGGGCCGGTCGAGCCGCCAGGTCGCGGCGATTGCCGAGAAACTGGCCGAACGCATCAAGCATGCAGGGTTCGGTACCGCCCGGATCGAGGGACTTCCGGCGGCCGACTGGGTGCTGGTCGATGCCAGCGACGTCATTGTCCACGTCTTCCGCCCGGAAGTGCGCAGTTTCTACAATCTCGAGCGGATGTGGGCCTTCGGAGAAACGGGTGCAGGCTCTGCCTGACGGGGTTTGCGGCCCATGCCAGGCGCCGCCCGCGGTGCGGCCATGATGCAGTTGCATGTCATTGCCCGGGGCAAGATCGGCCGCTCGCCCGAAGCCGAGCTGTTCGCGCGTTACGCAAAGCGGATTTCCTGGCCGTTGCGGCACACCGAGCTGCCCGATGCCGGAGGAAATGCCCCGCCGCCGCTCAGGCCCTCGCGCGATGTTCTGCTTGACGAACATGGCCGCCAGATGAGTTCCGAACAGTTCGCCACGCTGCTTGGCGAATGGCGCGACCAGGGAGTGCGCGAGGCGCGGTTTCATATTGGTGCGGCCGATGGCCACGGCGAGCCGGCGCGCGCTTCGGCCGACTTGCTGCTGGCTTTCGGCACGATGACCTGGCCGCACTTGCTGGCGCGGGCCATGCTTGCCGAACAATTGTGGCGCGCCACCAGCATTCTTGCTGGCCATCCCTATCATCGTTCGGGATAAGTGCGGCGGCATGAAAGTCCCGACCATACCCCTGCTAGGCGCGGTCCTGCTGCTGACCATGCTCGCCACTGTGGCAGGTACGGCGCAGCAGGCGACGGTCTACGACGATCCGGAAGAACTGCGTCAGGCGCTCGATGAAGCGAGGATCCAGGGCCAGCAGGCCCGCGAACGCGCGGAGCGGCTCGAAGCCGAGGCGGCGCAGGCCAGCGAAGCGGCCGAAAGGACCGAGCGCGAATCCGCTTCGATCGCCGCGCGCATCCAGCAAAGCCAGGCGGACATGGCGGCGCAGCAGGCCAATATCGGGCTGATCGAGCAGCAGCGCATGGTGCTGCGCGCGAGGCTGGCGGAAAAGCAGAGGCCGCTGGCCGGGCTTACGGCTTCGCTGCAACGGCTGTCGCGCCGGCCGCCGATTCTGTCGCTGCTGCGTCAGGGTAGCTTGCAAGAGACCGTCTATCTGCGCGCCATGCTGGCTTCGATGCTGCCCGAAGTCGAACGCCGCACAGCCGTGCTGCGCAGCGAGCTGTCGCGGGGCAAGGCGCTGGAAGAACAGTCGCGCCAGGCCGTGGCCGGGCTTCGCGCGGGCCAAGGCGAATTGTGGCGGCAGCGCGAAGCACTGATCGCACTCGAAACGCGGCAGCGCCTCGAATCGCGATCGGCGGGCGGGATTGCCGACCGCGAGGCGGAGCGCGCGCTGGCCTTCGCCGAACAGGCGCGAGACCTCGATGCCCTTTCCGACAGTCTCGACAAGGCCGGCTCGCTGCGCGAAGCGCTGGCGCGCCTGCCCGGCCCGATATTGCGCCCGCAGCGCCCGCAGGACGCACAAGTCAGCATGGCCGATCCGCAGCCCTCGCCGCCGGCCGGCATGACCACTTATGTCATGCCTGTGGCCGGCCGGTTGATCGCCGGTTTTGGCGAAGCGCGGCAGGGTCAGCCTTTGTCGCGCGGCATCGTTCTTGCGACGCGGCAAGGCGCGCAGGTGGTCGCCCCGGCCGCCGGGCGCGTCGCCTTCGCCGGGCCTTTTCGCGGCTATGGCGCGATAGTCATCGTCGAACACACCGGGGGCTGGACTTCGCTGATCACCGGCCTGGCGCAGCTCGACACCCGTGTCGGCGATACATTGGTGGCTGGATCGCCGCTCGGCATTGCCGGAGCGGGAAGCCCGCAGATTTCGCTTGAATTGCGGCGCAATGGCGAGCCGGTTAACCCGCTGGAATATATCAAGGCATTATGAACTGTGATCGCGGGCCCGAACACTCTGGAACGCAAGTTTCGGATAGCAAAAATCGCCATCTGGCGTTCAGCCTGGTTGCGATATAGAATCGCCACGGAATTCGGAAAGGCATGACGAGCCGATGAAGTTTGCACACCAGGTGCGCGCCGCGCTGCTTTTGGGCACGATCGCGCTGCTTCCCGCGACCACAGCGGGCCTCGCCGCGGTCGATGGCCGGGCCACTCCGCAATTCGGCAAGCTCATGGCTGTCTACCAGCTGGTGCGGGCCAATTATGTCGATCAGGTCGATGACGAAAAGCTGATGAAAGGCGCGATCGAAGGCATGCTGACGAGCCTCGATGCCCATAGCTCCTACCTCGATGGTGCCAGCCTGCAGCGGTTGCAGACGATGATCGACGGCAACTATTCGGGCCTGGGCCTGTCGGTGGTGATGGACGACGGCGCGGTCAAGGTCGTTTCGCCGATGCGCGGAAGCCCGGCGGAGCGGGCCGGGGTCAAGGCAGGCGACTATATCACCCACCTCGATGGCAAGCTCTATTACGGCGGCGATCTCGACGAGGCCGTCGCCAAGATGCGCGGCGAAGCGGGAACCTCGATCCGGCTGTCCATTTTCCGTCCGGGCCGCGACGAACCCTTCGATGTCACTGTCGTTCGAGGCGTGATCAGCCTCGAACCGGTCACTTCCAAGCTCGACAAGGGCATCGGGATCGTCACGGTCAACGAATTCTCGCGCAATGTCGGCAATCAGGTCAATGCCGCGATCCAGCAGATGAAACAGCAGTCGGGCGGCAAGCTGACTGGCATTCTGCTCGATCTGCGCTCCAATCCCGGCGGATCGCTCGACGAGGCCGTGGCGCTGTCCGACTTGTTCCTGACCAGCGGCGATATCGTGTCGCAGCGCGGCCGGGTGGCGAGCGAGAATGAATATTACCGGGCCGAATCGATGTTCCGCGGCGATGCCGCCAAGGGCATTCCCATGGTCGTTCTGATCGACGCGGGCAGCGCCTCGGCGTCGGAAATCGTCGCTGGCGCCCTGCAGGATCAGCACCGCGCCGTCATCATGGGCGAGCGCAGCTTTGGCAAAGGCAGCGTCCAGCAGCTGATTCCGCTCGACCGCGCCAGCGCAATCAAGATCACCACGGCGCGCTATTACACGCCTTCGGGCCGTTCGGTGCAGGAAGGCGGCATCGAGCCCGACATCCGTGTGCCGCAGCTCAGCGATCCCGATGCGCGCAAGCGCACCCAACGGGCGCTGCGCGAAAGCGATTTGCGCGGTCACCTGATCAATGAGATCGCGCTCGACGACAAGCAACTCGAAACCGACAAGCAGGACGATCCGCGTTTCCGCATGACCAGCGATCAGCTCAAGGCGCGTGGCATTACCGACTTCCAGCTCTATTACGCCACCGAAACCTTGCGCCGGACTGCCGCGGTGCCGGCGCTGGCAACGCGCCGGCCATAGGAGCATGCCAGGCGGAAAGGCAGGCCTTCTTGCACTGTTGACGCCGCTGGCGCTGCTGGGCGGCGCCTATGTGTCGCAATATGGCTTCGGGCTGTTCCCTTGCGAGATGTGCTGGTGGCAGCGCTATGCCCATTTTGCCGCCCTGGCGCTGGCGGTGGCGGCGCTGGTCATGCACGGCAACCGTACTATGGTAGCGCTGGCGGCCATGGCGATCGGGGTTTCCGCCGCGATCGGGGCCTTTCACGCCGGGGTCGAATATGGCTGGTGGCAGGGGTTTACCGCCTGCACCGCCAATCCCGCAGCAGGGGGCGGCAATCCGCTCGATGCGATCATGAATGCACCGATCGTGCGTTGCGACGTCGCACCCTGGTCATTGCTGGGCATTTCGCTCGCCGGCTGGAATTTCCTGATTTCGGGCGCTGCGGCGCTGGCGATTGCCGTGCTGCTGCGCAGACCGGAAGGCAGCGGTAAATGAGCAGGGAAAAGACAGACAGAATGGTCCGCGTCGATCAGGCGGGCGAATATGGCGCGACCCGCATCTATGCCGGGCAGCTGGCCGTGATGGGCAACCGCGCGCCGCTGGCGGGCGAAGTGGCCGCCATGGCCGCGCAGGAAACGGATCACCTGAGGCAGTTCGACGCCTTGATGACCCGGCGTGGCGTGCGGCCCACGGCCTTGCAGCCCGTCTGGAATGCAGCCGGCTTCGCGCTCGGCGCGGCGACGGCGCTGATCGGCCCGGAGGCGGCGATGGCCTGTACCGCAGCGATCGAGGAAGAGATCGACCGGCATTATACGCGGCAGCTTGAGCAAATGGACGGAAACGATGCCGAACTGGCGGGCCTCGTTACCGAATGCCGCGCGGATGAGCGCGCGCATCGCCAGGTAGCGCTCGCGGCGGGGGCGGAGCGGGCCCCTGTCTATCCGTTGCTGTCGGGGGCTATCCGTCTGGGCTGCCGGCTGGCCATTCGCCTTTCGGAAAAAGTGTGACCACTTGCCGCAAGTCAATGCCGGACTGGCCGCTTCATCTATCATTCACTGGCAATGGCCCCTATATCGGCCTCATCCAGCGCAAGGAGCAAGTCTAGTGCCGCGCCTATCGATCTATCTGGCCGCCCTTATTCCAGCCACTCTGTCGCTCGCCTTGCCTGCCATGGCGCAGGACGGCGAGAGCAAGGTGAATGCGCTGATCGTCTATGGCGACGATCCCTGTCCGCAGAGCACAGGCGATGAAATCACTGTCTGCGCGCGCAAATCCGAATCCGAGCGCTATCGCATTCCCGAGGCGCTGCGCGAATCCAGCTCACCCGAAAACAGGGCATGGACCGACCGCGTACTGGCCTATGAAACGGTTGGCGCTACCGGCACGATGAGCTGCTCGCCGGTTGGCGCGGGCGGCATGACCGGGTGCATGAATCGGCTGATCGACACGGCCTATGCCGAGAAGAAGAACGATCCCAATATCCGCTTCGGCGAACTGATCGCGGCCGAGCGGGCCAAGCGCCTGTCGACCATCGACGAAGATGCGGCGGAAACCCAGTCCCGGGTCGAGCAGCTCGAAAAGGAATATGAAGCCAAGCAGCGCGCCCAGCAGGATGGCGATACGGCTCCGTCCGTGCCTCCCGCCGGCAGCACGCTTCCGCCGCCGGCCCAGTGATTTCCGATCAGACCAACGAAATATCCGGTGCGTCCTCGCGCTTCATGCCGATGACGTGGTAGCCGGCATCGACATGGTGCACCTCGCCGGTGACTCCCGAGGCAAGGTCCGAAAGCAAGTATAGCCCCGCCCCGCCGACATCCTCGATGGTGACGTTGCGGCCCAGGGGCGCGTTCAATTCGTTCCATTTGAGGATCAGGTTGAAATCGCCGATCCCCGAAGCCGCCAGCGTGCGGATCGGGCCGGCCGAAATGGCGTTTACCCGCACATTGTCCCGCCCGAGATCGGCGGCGAGATAGCGCACACTGGTTTCCAGCGCCGCCTTGGCAACACCCATGACATTGTAATGCGGCACGACCTTCTCCGCGCCGTAATAAGTCAGCGTCAGGATCGAACCGCCTTCGGGCATGAGCGGCAGGGCGCGCTTGGCCACAGCTGTCAGCGAATAGACGCTGATGTTCATCGTGCTCAGGAAATTGTCGAGGCTGGTATCGCTGTAGCGCCCGCGCAATTCGTTCTTGTCGGACGATCCGATGGCATGGACCAGAAAATCTATCTTCGGCCAGCGCGCGGCAAGCGTAGCGAAGGCCTCGTCGAGCATGTCCATATCGCCGACATCGCAAGGAAACACGAAATCCGAGCCCAGCTCTTCCGCCAGCGGGCGGCAGCGCTTCTCGATAGCGGCATTGGGATAGGTAAAGGCCAGTTCGGCGCCATGCTCGCGCAATTGCCGGGCTATGCCCCAGGCCAGCGACTTGTCATTGGCGAGCCCCATGATCAGGCCGCGCTTTCCCTCCATCAGGCCGGTCATTCGTTTCCTTCCCTGGCTTCGTCCGTCGCCGCTTCCGTTTCCCGCTGGTCCAGATTGCGCAAGTCGCGCTCCTCCGGGCTCATGGCGAGTGCGGCGTTGAGTTCGGCGCCGACGACTATCCCTAAGCCTATCAGCCAGAAAAAGAAAAGCGCGATCATCACTCCGGCGAGGCTGCCGTAGGTGAGATCGTAGGTGAACAGATTGCGCAGGGCCACCGGCAGCAACAAGGTCGTCGCCACCCACCACAGGGTGACAAGCAGCGCCCCTGGCCATTTGGGATAGGCGCGCGCGCGATATCGCAGGGGCGTCAGCAGCAGGAACAGTACATAGGTAGCCAGGAACAGCACCGCACCGGTTACCAGCCGCGAGAACGTCAGGCTGCGGAACAGGTCGTCCATTCTGGGAAACCATGCCGCGACCACTTCCTCGGTTGCGGTGATCGAAACCTGAGCGAACAGCGCGACGAGCAGCAGGATCACTGCCGCGAAAATCAAAGCGGTGGAGACGAGCCGGTTGAGCCAGAATGCCTGAGTTGCCGGCGTGCCATAGGCGCGGTGGAGGATGTCGCGAATGGTTTCGATCAGGCTGCCGCTGGTCCACAGGCCGACCAGGCAGCCGATCCACAGCAACCAGCCGCTGCGCGCCTCGATCGTGTTGTGCGCCACGGGGGACAGGACCTTCGCCACCATCGGCGGTACGGCGCTGAGCACCGCATCGATCGAGGCCGCGCGTTGCGAAGGCTCGCCGATAACTGAAAAGGTCGCCGCGACGACGATGAAGAAGGGAAACAGCGCCAGGATCGACATGTAGGCAAGGTTGCCCGCATGGATGAAGCCATCGTAGTACGCCCCGGTCCAGACCCGGCGGATCACGGCAACGATCCGCGACCCATGCCGCGCCCGCGCGCCGAGCAGCCCGGCAAGTGCGCGTTTCCGGCGTGCTTCGGGGGATAGATCGCGATGTGTGCCCGGCTCGTCGAGCGGGAATTCCTCCAAGGTAACCTATCCCTTCGGCGGTTTAGACTCCTAGCTTGCTCCGCAATTGCCGCGTATCGCGCCAGCCTTCAAGCCGCCGGGCGAGGTCTTCGTCATGTTCGGGCAAGATGATTTCGAGCGTCACCAGCTGATCGCCCCGGTTTCCGTCCTTGCGCGTGAAACCTTTGCCCTTGAGCCGCAGCGTCTTTCCCGAACTCGACCCGGGCGAGATCGACAGCATGACCGGCCCTTCGACAGTCGGGACTTTCACCTTGGCGCCATTGACTGCCTCGTCGAGGCTGACCGGCAGATCCAGCCGCACATTGTCGCCGTCTCGGCGGAAAAAGGGATGCGGTTCGACATGGATCGTCACCAAAGCATCGCCATTGCCGCCCGGCCCGGGATCGCCTTTGCCGGCGAGGCGCATCTGCGTGCCTTCCTCGAGTCCCGCGGGCAGCTTGAGATCGATGGTTTTGCCATCGCGCAGGGTGATTCGCTGATCGGCGCGGCTGGCCGCATCGGCGAATGAAACGTTGAGCCGGTACTGCACATTGGCGCCCTTGGCCGCGGGCCGCTGCCTCGCTCCACCAAAACCGCCGGCCGGGCCGCCACCGCCGCCCCTGCCGCCGAACAGGCCTTCGAAAATGTCGCCAAGGTCGATGCCTTCGCCGGTGAAGCCGCCGAACCCGTCGGAGCGGAAGCCTTGCTGGCCCCCGCCACTGCCGCCAAAGCCGAATGGCATGGCGGGATTGCCTTCCGCGTCGATCTCGCCGCGGTCGAACTGGGCGCGCTTGTCCTTATCGGACAGCAGGTCATAGGCGCGCGTCACGTCGCTGAAGCGCTCCGCGGCCTTGGGGTTGTCCGTGTTGCGGTCAGGGTGCAATTCCTTGGCGAGCTTGCGATAGGCGGACTTGATGTCCTTCTCGCTCGCGCCGCGAGTCACGCCCAGAGTGGAATAGGGATCTGCTGCCATCTTTCTAAGCTAGGTGCGCAATTGACCAAGAACAAGGCGCGCTTTTCTTGAATCCATTCAAGGGCTATGGGCATGGTGCGGCTGCCCGCCACAGCCATGGGCAAGTCCGGAACCATTTGCAGAGCATGAACGCGCCAATCGACCCCTCTCTCGACGCTATTCCCGATGGCGATCCCTTGGCTCTGTTCGGCGTCTGGTTCGCCGAAGCGCGCGAAAGCGAGCCGAATGACGCCAATGCCATGGCCCTGGCGACGGCGGATGCACAGGGCGCGCCATCGCTGCGCATGGTTCTGCTCAAGGGGCATGGGCCGGACGGATTCGTGTTCTACACCAACAGCCACAGCCGCAAAGGCCGCGAGATTGCCGCCAATCCGCAAGCGGCACTGCTGTTCCACTGGAAGTCGCTGCGCCGGCAAATCCGTATCGAAGGGCCGCTCGAGGAAGTGGATGAGGCAACGGCCGACGCCTATTTCGCCAGCCGCACGCGCGATTCGCAGCTGGGCGCCGTGGCTTCGGACCAGTCAGCCCCGCTGGATTCCCGCACAACTTTTCTCGCGCGCTATGCCGAGGCGGAAGAGAGGTTTGCGGATGGCGATGTCGTGCGGCCAAGGCACTGGAAAGGCTTCCGTCTGCAGCCGCGGGCCATCGAATTCTGGCTTGACCGGCCCCATCGGCTGCACGAGCGGCGGCGCTTTGTCAGGCAGGAGGGCGGCTGGGTCAGCACGCTGCTTTATCCATGAAGGGCAAGTCGGCAAGTCTGGGCCTCAATCGCAGCGCTGCTTTCGCCAGCATCGCTGTGGCGGCGCTGCTGGTCGGACTCAAGGGCTGGGCGGCCTGGTCGACCGGGTCGACAGCCATGCTCGGCAGCCTGGCCGATACTGTGCTCGATCTCGTAGCCAGCCTGGCGACGCTGACTGGCGTAGTAGTGGCCGCGCAACCGGAGGATCGCGGGCATCGCTTCGGCCACGGCAAGGCCGAAGCGCTCGCGGCCATGTTCCAGGTGACGCTGATCACCATTTCGGCGCTGACACTGGCGTTCCGGTCGATCGAACAGTTTCTGGCAGGCGCCCGCACGCAGGCTGCCGAGGGGGGGATTGCGGTTTCTGCTATCGCCATGGTGGCGACTTTGGCGCTGTTGGCCTGGCAGCGCCATGTCATCCGCCGGACGGGCAGCATCGCCATCGCCACCGACCATGTCCATTATTCGTCAGATCTGGCGCTCAACCTTGCGGTGATCGCAGCGCTGGCGCTCGATCAATATGCCAGGATTTCGGGAGCGGATGCCCTGTTCGGCCTGGGTATAGCGCTATGGCTGGGCTGGGGCGCCTGGGGCGCGTCGCAAGGTGCACTGATCCAGCTGATGGATCACGAATGGCCCGAAGACAAACGCAAGCGCTTTGTCGAAGTCATGGCCCGGCATCCCGAATTGCGTGGCGTACACGATTTGCGGACTCGCACCTCCGGCAACCGCGATTTCGTCCAGTTTCACGTCTGGGTCGATCCTGACATGTCGATTCGCGACGCACACCGGGTGATGGACGAGATCGAACTGAAGCTGCGCGCCGAATTTCCGGGAGTTGAAATCCTCATTCACCCCGATCCCGAAGGCCACGTTGATACTGGCCTGGGCGCCAAGGATTTGATGCCGGCGAAATAGCATCTGTCAGCTGCGCGGAAACAGTTCGACGATGCGCGCGAGACCGGCGCGGACGCGGACCCGCTGCTCTTCGTCCGAATTGCCGAGCCGCACCACAACAAGCTTTTGCGTGGGGGACACGACCACATACTGGCCGAGATGGCCCACGCAGGCGAAAATGTCGCGCGCCGCCCGGTCGGGAAACAGCACCTCTTTGCCATCCGCCTGTGGCCGGTTGAGCCAGATCTGCGCGCCATAGCCGGGATTGCGCGGGCTGGGGCCGGTCATGAAGTCTATCCAGTCGCGCGGGACGATCTGGGCCCCACGCACCGATCCCTTGTTGCGCAGGAATTCGCCGAATGCCGCCCAGTCGCGCGCCGTACCGTGAATCAGGCTGGAGCCGACCATGGTGCCCGCCGTATCGTATTCGGCCACCATCGAACGCAGGCCCACGGGCTCGAACAGCCGCGTGCGCAGATAGTCGGCCACGGCCGCGCGCCGCACGGCAGGATCGGAACCGGTCGTCAGCACCCGGGCGGCGGCGTCGGCAAGAATCACGGTGGTGGCGGAGGAATATTCGAACTTGCGGCCCGGTTCGGCCTCGAGCGGCTGCGCCTCGGCATAGGCGGCCATGTCGTTCCGCCCATCGAGGAACAGCATGCGCACTTCGTCGGACTGGTAAACTGGATCTCCGCTTTCGGTATGCCTGAGGCCCGATCGCATCTGCAAGAGCTGGCGCAAGGTGATTTCGCCGCGCGGATCGCCGGTGCGTTGCCAGGCGGGCACCGGAACGCTTTCGTCGAGCCGTAGCCGGCCATCTGCGACCAGCATGCCGATCATGACGCCAGTGATGGTCTTGGACATCGACCAGCCAATCAGGCGCTTGTCCTTGCCATATCCCGGGGCATAGCGCTCGGCGACGATCCTGCCGCCACGCATGACCACCACGGCGCGGGTTTCGCCCGCTTCGCTGTCGGCGAACATGTCGTCGATCGCCCGGGCCAGCTTCTCGCGCGGCGCTCCGGAATCGCGCGCCACGGCGGAAAGCGCCGATTCGGTCAGTGGCGCGGGCGGCTGAGGGCCTGACTTGCCGCAAGCCGCAAGGGCTGGCGTCAGCAGCAGTGGCAGGATAAGGGACAGAAGGCGCGCACCCATGGCGCGCATCCATGCGCAAGCCGGGAGCCCATGGCAACAGCCAAACCAATATTGACCAGGCAGCCACGCCGCCGCGGACGCAAGATTGCCCTGGTAATCGCGCTCGTCGCCGTGGCGCTGCTCGCCTGGTACTGGCAGCCGCTGCATGCCTATGCCCGCGCCGGCACGTCCTATGGCGCGCATGTCGCTTGTTCGTGCCGTCACATCGGCGGGCGCAGCCTCGATGCCTGCCGCAAGGATTTCGAACTGGGCATGGGGCTGGTGTCGCTGAGCGAGGACAAGCAGGCGAAAAGCGTTACCGCGCGTTATCTGCTGGTCTCGCGTCAAACGGCGACTTTTCATCCAGGGCAGGGGTGCATTCTGGAAAAGTGGGAAGATTAGCCGGGGAACGTCTCTTCGATCCAGCCTCCGCCCAGCACTCGATCCCCTGCATAAATAACTGCCGCCTGCCCCGGCGCGACGCCGAATTCGGGCTGGGTGAAGCGGATCACTGCGTCATGTCCCTCGCCCAGCGATCCTTCGAACGTGACGGGCGCCGGTTTGGCCAGCGAACGGACCTTGGCGGTGAGCGGGCCGTCGGGAACCGGGCCGATGCGATTGGTTTCGACAATTCGCGCGGATGCCACGGCCAGCAGGCGCCGCGGACCCGCCAGTACACGGCGTGCATTGGCGTCGATCCCGGTGACGTAGAGCGGTTCGGCCAGCCCGCCCAGTTCCAGCCCCCGGCGCTGACCGATGGTGTAATGGATCACGCCGCGGTGCCGTCCAAGCACTTCGCCGCTCTCGGCATGGACGATCTCGCCCGGCTGCCCTGCCTCGGGCCGCAGGCTGCGCACGATAGAGGCATAGTCGCCGTCTGGGACGAAGCAGATGTCCTGGCTGTCGGGCTTGGCGGCAACGCGCAGGCCAGCGGACTCGGCAATGCGCCGCACGTCCTGCTTGGGCAGGCCGCCCAGCGGAAAGCGGAGGTAGTCGAGTTGCGCTTCGGTTGTAGCAAAAAGAAAATAGCTCTGGTCGCGGGCCGGATCGAGCGCCCGGTGCAGTTCGAATCTCGCCGGGCCGCGAAGCCTGCGGACATAGTGCCCTGTCGCCAGGCAGTCCGCCCCCAAGTCCCGCGCCATGGCGAACAGATCGGTGAACTTGGGTCCCATATTGCAGCGAATGCAGGGGATCGGAGTGCGCCCTGCGGCATATTCATCGGCAAAGCGGTCGACTACGTCCTCGCGGAAACGCGATTCGTGATCGAAGACATAGTGCGCGATGCCCAGCCGGTCGGCGACCATGCGCGCATCGCGGATATCTTCGCCCGCGCAGCAGGCGCCCTTGCGGCTGCTGGCGGCGCCATGGTCATACAGCTGCAGAGTAATGCCAATGGTCTCCGCGCCGCTGGCCGCAGCCAGGGCCGCGACCACCGACGAATCGACGCCTCCCGACATGGCGACCACTATCCGGCATTGCGCCGCCGGTCGCGGCAGGTCGAAAAGCGTGGCCGGATCGAGGCCGGCGGGAAGGCTGTCCAGAGCGGGCATAACGCGCCCTTACACGCTGGCGCTGGCAATGTGTATGCATTCAGGGTGTATGCATTCAAAGTGTATGCGTTCAGGCAATGCTTACGTTTGCCTGGCAGCCGATCCGAAACTTGTGTTTCGGGCCGGCGCCGCCCCGAAATTCCCACATTCGCGCACTCGCTAATTGCGAATAAACCTCTTAACCCTGATCAACACAAGGTAAAGCACGCCTTTACCTTGCATGAACCATCGTGCGGCTATGGCGGCGTGATGGACATGGGATTCGATCACGGCCGGTACGCCACGGCGCTGGGTGCGGAGCACACATTCGATGCGCCCGACTGGCAAGTCTTGCGCGCAAGACTGGGTGCCCAATGGGTCGCACGGCGTGCGCTATCCGCTGCGGGCGACGAAATTACTCCGATGGCCGGCAGCTTCAATGCACCGGCGGTCTCCGCGCTTTCCGTCCATGCGGCAAGCACACACTCCGTTAACCCAACTGCTTTAGGCAATGGCAAACCAATGCAAGCCATAGGTGACTTAGCCGCCAATGCTCAACCAGACGGCGGTCGAGGGTAATGATGATCGAAAACCAGAAAATCCGGCCCGCGATGGTCATCGGTCCGCTCGGGGAGCCGCTGACAGTCGATTCGCTTCCCCCGCCCAACACCACTCGCTGGGTGGTGCGGCGCAAGGCGGAAGTCGTGGCTGCGGTCAATGGCGGCTTGCTGACCATCGACGAGGTTTGCGAGCGTTACAATCTCACTCTCGAGGAATTCGCCTCCTGGCAGCGCGCGGTCGACCGTTCGGGCATGCAGGGGCTGCGGGTAACCCGCATTCAGCACTATCGCGATCTCTACGAACGCCAGCTGAAATACTGACTGCAAGCCCGCATTGCGGGCAAGGCGTCAATTGTATCTCATTGTCACAATACCGTTCCTGCGGATTGCCACGAGTCCGAGCCGGGGCTATGGCGGCGCAGGCTGAAGACCTGCGTGCAGTGCGGGTTCAATAGCTGCGCCGGCCTTGCCGGCGGTGAACAATCCGGATAATCCGGTTCGGCTTCCGAACTATCCGGGACAACAAGGCGGCAGGCGATGAATTACGATGCCAGGATCGAAGTGCCGGACGAGCGCGAGGGCGCCACTCCGTTCGATCCGTCGGCAGAAGTGGGCGAGGATGAGCGGCGCGCGCGCCGCCGGATGTGGCTGATCGGGGCCATTGCCCTGGCCGCGATCGTTGCGCTTTGGTTTTTCCTGCACCGCGGCGATACTGCTGGGCAGGCAGGCCAATCCAATCAGGCGCCGCTGGTAACCGTGGCTGCGCCCGGACGCGCGACCATT
The DNA here is from genome assembly GCA_050248535.1 of Novosphingobium sp. Lineage (GTDB taxonomy): Bacteria > Pseudomonadota > Alphaproteobacteria > Sphingomonadales > Sphingomonadaceae > Novosphingobium. Next base: position 5,305 of record JBFWSE010000038.1, on the reverse strand, counting down.
GCGGGGACAATCACCGGCAATGGCTCGCTTGCGGCACGGCGTGAAATGCCCGTCGGCGTCGCTGGCGAGGGCGGGCAGGTCGCCCAGGTGTTGGTCGAGCCCGGACAGTGGGTGCGTGCGGGCCAGGTGCTGGCCGTGATCGATCGCTCTGTGCAGGTTCAGCAACAGGCAAGCAGCGCTGCCCAGATTCAGGTCGCCCAGGCCGACCTGCGGCTGGCCCAGGCCAATTACGACCGCGCCCTGCAGCTGGTCGAGCGCGGTTTCATTTCCAAGGCCGATATCGATCGCCTGCGCGCGACGCGCGACGCCGCAGCGGCCCGTGTGCGGGTGGCGGGCGCGCAACTCGGCGAATTGCAGGCGCGCACGCGCCGGCTCAACATCGTCTCCCCGGCCGCCGGCCTGGTGCTCGAACGCAAGGTCGAACCCGGCCAGGTGGTCGGCTCGGGCAGCGGGGTGCTGTTCCGGATCGCCAAGGGCGGCGAGATGGAGCTGAAGGCGATGATCGGCGAAGTCGATTTCGCCAAGCTGGCGATGGGCGGCATGGCCAAAGTGACTCCCGTAGGGTCGGAAAAGACCTTCGAAGGCCAGATCTGGCAACTCTCGCCGGTAATCGATCCGCAGACCCGGCAGGGAATTGCACGCATTGCCTTGTCCTATGCGCCCGAATTGCGGCCTGGCGGCTTCGCCAGCGCGGTCATTTCGTCGGGCGCGGTGGTTGCGCCGCTGCTGCCCGATTCGGCGCTGCTGTCCGACGCCAGGGGCAGCTATGTCTTCATAGTCGACAAGAACAACAAGGTGCAGCGCCGCGATGTGAAGACCGGAATGGTCTCGGACAGCGGCGTCGCCATTGCTTCGGGTCTCGATGGCAGCGAGCGCGTCGTGCTGCGTTCGGGCGGTTTCCTCTCGCCGGGCGAATCGGTGAATCCCAGGCCGGCCCAGCCATGAGCATGGGCCGCCGGCTATGAATTTCCGCAACATATCGGCCTGGTCGATCCGTAATCCGGTCGTCCCGATCGTGCTGTTCATCGGGCTGGTGTTGGTGGGCATCATCTCCTTCATGCAGATGAAGATTCAGGACATGCCCGATATCGAATTCCCTGCCGTGGTGGTGGCGATTGCCCAGCCTGGCGCGGCGCCGACCGAAATCGAGAAGCAGATCACCCAGCGGATCGAAGCCGCGGTGCGCACGATCAACGGAGTCGATTCGATTCAGTCGTCGGCCACCGAAGGCAGCAGCCAGACGTTCGTCATGTTTCAGATCGGGACCGACATCAACGCCGCGGTCAGCGAGGTCAAAAACGCGGTCGATCAGGCGCGCGGCGATTTGCCCGACGGCATTCTCGAACCCCGGGTCGCCAAGATCCAGGGCAGGGGCGCCGAAATCGCCGCATGGGCGATTACCGCGCCCGACATGACTGTCGAACAGCTCTCGTGGTTCGCCGACGATATCGTCTCCAAACGCCTGCTTTCGATTCCCGGCATGGCGGCGGTCACGCGTGGCGGCGGTGTCACCCGCGAAATCCGCGTGACGCTCGATCCGGCGCGCATGCAGTCGCTCGGCATTTCGGCGGCGCAAGTGAACAACGCGCTGCGCCAGCTCAATGTCAACGCGGCCGGCGGAAAGGCCGAGATCGCCGGTTCGCGACAGTCGGTTCGCGTGCTGGGCAATTCCAAAACCGCGCTCGAGCTGTCGCAAAAGGACATTCCACTGGGCGGCGGGCGCACGGTCAAACTGTCCGATTTCGCCGATGTGACCGACAGCTACGCCGAAGTCACCACCATGGCGCGGCTGGGCGGCAAGCCGGTCGTCATCGTAGATATTACCCGCGCGCGCGGGGCGTCGGACGTGTCGGTCTACGATGAAACCGTGGTCCAGCTGGCCAAGCTGGAAAAGGAAAATCCGGGCCTCAAATTCACCCGGCTCTATTCCTCGGTCGACTATATCAAGGAGCAATACGAAAGCTCGATAGCCGCCATGGTGGAAGGCGCGATCCTGGCGGTGATCGTGGTGTTCTTCTTCCTGCGCGACTGGCGCGCCACGGTTATCTCGGCGATTGCCATTCCGCTGTCGGCGATCCCGACATTCTGGTTCCTGGATACTTTCTTCGGGATCACGCTCAACTCGATTTCCCTGATGGCGCTGGGGCTGGTCGCCGGTGTCCTGGTCGATGACGCCATTGTCGAGATCGAAAATATCGTGCGCCACATGCGCATGGGCAAAAGCGCCTATCAGGCATCGATCGACGCGGCCGACGAAATCGGCCTGGCGGTTGTCGCCACCACTTTCTCGATCGTCGCGGTGTTCCTGCCGGTCGGCCTGATGGGCGGCATTCCCGGGCAGTTCATGAAGAGCTTCGGCATGACCGTGGTCTGTTCGGTGCTGCTGAGCCTTGCCGTGGCGCGCACGATCACGCCGATGGTGGCGGCCTATTTCCTCAAGTCGCACGGGCACGCCGAACATGCCGCCGGTCCATGGATGGATCGCTATATGGCGATCCTGACCTGGACGCTCGATGTCTCGGGAGTAACGGCCTACAAGAAGGCGCTGGCGGCACGCGGTGAGCGGTTGAGCCTGCGCCGGCGCATCGCCGCGAGATTGCGCGATCACCGCCTGTGGATGGTCGGTCTGGGTGCGGCGGCGCTGGCCTTGTCCGGCGTGCTGATCATGATAATCCCCAAGGCGTTTTTCCCCAACGCCAACAGCGACTTCTCGATGATCAACATCGAGATGGTGCCGGGCACGACACTGGCCCAGACAGATGAAGTTGCCAACCGGGTGTCGGCGATCGCCAGCGAGGATCCCGACGTCGCGACAGCCTTTTCCAACGTCAGGGAAGGCAACGCCCGGATATTCATCAATCTCAAGCGCGAGCGCAGCCAGACCAGTCAGGATTTCGAACGGGCCCTGACCCCCAAGTTCCAGCAAATAGCCGACGCCCGCATCTCGTTCCTCGACATGAATTCGATGGGCGGCGGCGGGGGCGGATCGGGGCGGCCGATCTCGATCATGCTGTCGGGCTCGGATCCGCGCCTGCTCGAACAGACCGCCGCGACGCTGGTCGAACAGATGAAGGGAATTCAGGGCCTGGTTGCGCCGCGAGTCGCCGCCGACATGCGGCGGCCCGAAGTCATAATCAGGCCGCGGCTCGATATGGCCGCCAGTATGGGCGTGACCACATCGGCGCTCAGCCAGACAATCCGCATCGCCACCATCGGCGATATCGACCAGAACGCCGCCAAGTTCTCGCTGGAAGACCGTCAGGTGCCGATCCGGGTGCGTCTGTCCGAAGATTCCCGGCGCAGTCTCGCGACTATCCAGAATCTGCCGGTGCAGACAGTCTCGGGTGGCTCGGTGCCGCTCTCCAGTGTCGCGGAAATCACGTTCGGCACCGGACCGGTCAGCGTCCAGCGCTATAACCAGAGCCGCCGGGTTTTCATCGGGGCCGACCTTGGTCCTGACATTGTCAGGGGCGAGATGATGGATGCCATCAATGCCCTGCCGATCATGAAGAACTTGCCCCCCGGCGTTTACAACGATCCCTTCGGGGCCGACCGCTGGCAGGCCGAAATGTTCGACGGATTCGCCAAGGCGCTGCTTGCAGGCGTGCTGCTGGTCTTTTCGGTGCTGGTGCTGCTCTATCACCGCTTCGTCTCGCCGTTGGTCAACATGGGCTCGCTGTTTCTCGCACCGCTGGGCGGGCTGCTGCTGCTGCTGCTTGTCGGCCAGCAACTGTCGATGCCGGTGGTGATCGGCATCCTGATGCTGTTCGGCATCGTCGCCAAGAATTCGATCCTGCTGATCGATTTTGCCATTGAGGAAATGCAGCAAGGCGCCAGCAAGCTCGAGGCGATCATGGAAGCGGGGCACAAGCGCGCGCAACCGATTGTCATGACTACCGTGGCGATGACTGCGGGCATGATCCCCACAGCTGTCTCGCTGGGCGGCGATGGCGCCTGGCGGGCGCCGATGGGCACTGTGGTGATCGGTGGGCTGATCCTGTCGACGATGCTGACGCTGCTGATCGTGCCGGCGGGTTTCAGTCTTGCCGTTGGCCGTGAAATTCGGAGCGGGCCGAAGCTCCGCAAGTCGCTGCTGACCTATGAGCCCGAGCATGCATCCCGCGCGCACTACCCTGGGCACGAGAGCGCGGGCGATCCGGGTTCCGTTCCTGCCGAGTGACGATGCCGGCTGAACCCGGACCAACCCTGCCTGCAGACAGGGCCCGCCGAATGCGGCTCTTTGCCACCGGCCTGCTCATTGCCATGGCGGCGTCATTTGTTCTGATCCGGCTTTACGGCGGCTCGCACCCTGCCTGGGGCTATGCCCTCGCCTTCACCGAAGCGGCCATGGTTGGCGGGCTGGCGGACTGGTTCGCGGTGACGGCACTGTTCCGCCGTCCGCTGGGGCTGCCGATCCCGCACACGGCGATCATCCCGGAAAACAAGGATCGCATCGCCCGCACCATGGCGGCCTTCCTGCGCGACAACTTCCTCACGCCTCAGGTCGTTGCCCGCCGGATGAAGCACTATAATCTGGCCGCCGCCGCCGGACGCTATCTCGCCAACCCCGAGAGCGGAGCCCAGTCGCGGATCAGGGCCGGCGCGGCGAACCTGCTGGGCGACCTGCTCGAATCGCTCGATCAGCGTCAGCTCGGCGGAATGGTCAAGTCAGGCTTCCGCACGCAGCTCGACAAGCTGGAGATCGCTCCGCTGCTCGGCCAGCTGATCCAGACGGCGATCGCCGACCGCCGGCATTTGCCAGTGATCGAAAGCCTGATCCGCTGGACGGGGTTCACCATCGAAGACAACGAAGAGCTGATCCGCGATACGATACACGAACGCGCCAACACGCTGATGCGCTGGACCGGCCTCGACGAGCGAGTGGCCAATGCGCTGCTTGACGGATTCTACAAGTTGCTTGCCGAAACCCTGATCGACACGGAACATCCGGTGCGCGGGAAGATCGAGGAAGGGCTCGAAACGCTCGCGGGCAATCTGCTCCACGATCCGGCAATGCAGGAGCGTGTGCAACGGCTAAAGGCCGAAGTGCTGGCCAATCCTGCCATGGGTCTGTGGCTCGATGGCATGTGGGAACGGTTTCGTGCCGCCATGTTGCGCGCCTCGCGTGAGCCGGATCGCGCCTTTTCAGGTCAGTTCGGTGAGAGCCTCGGCCAGCTGGGCACGGCATTACAACAGGACGCGCGGCTGCAATGGATGGTCAACCGTTTCGCGCGGCGCACGGTCATCGGCATTGTCTCGCGCTATGGCGACGAAATCGTCCGGCTGGTGTCGGAAACGGTGCAAC
>JBFWSE010000037.1:0-28787 GCA_050248535.1 Novosphingobium sp. | reverse complement strand
TCTAGCCATGCCGGATGGAAGGTGCTGACCACATGATCGCCTACGGCAAATTCGCTGACGCCTTCGCCCACTTCCACCACTTCGCCGGCCCCGTCCGACAGCGGGATCAGCCCGTCGGCTGCGGGAAAGAAGCCGGTCGCGACCAGATTGTCGCGGAAATTGAGCGAGCAGGCGCGTATCCGCACGCGGATCTCGCCGGGTCCGGGCGCGCGGGGTTCGGCGCTGTCGAGCCGGATCGAGTCCAGGCTGGCCGGCTGGCCGATACGGATGGCCTTCATCGTATTGTCTCCCGCAGATCGCTTTGCGCCTTCCTTAGGGGCTCTGCACTTTCGATCAAGCGGATGGCAGCGGTTTCCCGTTTGCCTCGCCGGCATCGGGCCATAGTTCCATGCGCCGCGCGCCCGGACGAAAGAACAGCACGGGCAGTTTCACCAGCAGCAAGATCTTGTGAATGAAGGCATCCGCCAGCCGCTCCCGCCAGTTGGCTCCCGGGCGCTGCTCGCGTTCGAGCCAGTCGGCATAAGGCAGGAAGTGGTCCGGCTCGTCGTGATGGATGATGGCAAAGATGCCATGCATCGCCCGGTCCGCGCGGATCATCGGATTGGCCAGCAGCTCCTCGACCTGCCTGAGGCCGCGCTGCTCGGTCAGAACAATGACATTGCACAATTTCTCGAACCGGGCGGGGTTGGCGACGACGCCGTCCACTTCGAGATCATCGATCGTGCAGCCAAAGGCGATGCGGATGAACCGGTCGATATGGCCATAGCCGCGCCCGGTGGCGAGCGGCATCCGGCCCTGCCGCTCGAACCAGTTCTTGAACATCAGGTAGTGCTTGCGCTCGTCGGTGCGGTGTTTGGCGATGGCCTGGAGGAAGGCATGGTCGTCCGGGCAGACCTGCCGCGCCGCCGCCATCACCCGGTCGAGCGAGGTATAGCCGCGATGCTCGTTGTAGATGTAGATCGAGGCGACGACTTCGCGGTAGCGATCCGCGAAAGCGCCGCTCAGCGTCCACCGTGGTTTTGCTCTGGCCCCCGCCCTGGCGGCCACGGTACCTCTACTTCGCCAGCTCTTTGTCGATCGCCTTGACCAGTTCCGGATCGTTAGGCTCGGTCCCCGGCGCGAAGCGGGCGGCGACCTGGCCGTCCTTGCCGATCAGGAACTTCTCGAAGTTCCACAGCACTTCGGGATCCTCGGTCGGCGTCATGCCATAGCCCTTGAGCCGTTCGCGGAATTCCTCTGCCGGGCCTTCCTTGGTGGGAATGGCGGCAGTCAGTTTGGCATAGAGCGGCTGTTTGCCCGCGCCGGTGACATCGGCCTTGGCGAACATCGGGAAAGAGACACCATAGTTGGCCGAACAGAACTCGACGATTTCCTCGTGCGTGCCGGGTTCCTGCGCGCCGAAATCGTTGGCCGGGAAGCCCAGCACTTCGAAGCCCTGATCCTTCTTCGCCTTGTACAGCGCCTCGAGCCCCTCGTATTGCGGCGTCAACCCGCACTTGGAGGCGACGTTCACCACCAAGAGCACATTGCCCTTGTGATTGGCGAGGCTGTCGCTGGAGCCGTCGATGCGCGTGAGCGGAATTGCGGTAAGGTCGGCCATCAGTTTTCTCCGGTAAGGTTTTCGATATAGTGCGCGGTGGTCTTTTCCCGGACTTCTTTCGCACTGACGCCGGGCGCCAGCTCGATGAGTCGGAACGGCGAAGTGTGATCCTTTCGCGCGAAAACAGCAAGGTCGGTGACGATCATGTCGATGACGTTCCTGCCGGTGAGCGGCAGAGTGCAGGCGGGGATGAATTTGGCGCTGCCGTCTTTGGCGCAATGCTCCATCACGACGATGATCTTCTTGACCCCGGCGACGAGGTCCATCGCCCCGCCCATGCCTTTGACCATCTTGCCCGGGATCATCCAGTTGGCGATATCGCCGTTTTCGCCCACTTCCATGGCGCCGAGCACGGCAAGGTCGATATGCCCGCCGCGGATCATGGCGAAGCTCTGGGCGCTGTCGAAATAGGCCGTGTGGGCGAGCTCGCTGACAGTCTGCTTGCCGGCATTGATCAGGTCGGGATCGACATCCTCGTCATAGGGAAAGGGGCCTATGCCCAGCATGCCGTTTTCGCTCTGCAGCGTAACCGTCATGCCCTCGGGCACATGATTGGCCACCAGGGTCGGAATGCCGATGCCGAGATTGACGTAAAAGCCGTCCTGCAGTTCGCGCGCGGCGCGGGCGGCCATCTGGTTGCGGTCCCAAGGCATATTCAAGCGATCCTCATCATTTGGAAGTGGGTTTGAAATAGTCTTGAACATCATCAGTCGCTGCTGAGATCATCCCACATATTTCCTCACTGGCCCGCTCGATCGCGTCGTGAATATCATCAGGACCATGCAACAGCGCCTTGTCGTTCATTTTTTCAAGTTCGCCACGAACATCTGTCATCAGTCCTATTAGCGTGCGTAGCAATTGGTTAGTCTCGCCCAGATCATTCATCGCAAATCCCCTACCTTTACGCGGTCTCGTTTTCGCGCACGGTGCGGAATTCGATCTTCTTGTCATAGGGCGTGCCGACGATCAGGCGCTGGACATAGACGCCGGGCAAATGGATGCAGTCGGGATCGAGCGATCCGGCGGGCACCACTTCCTCGACCTCGACCACGCAGACCTTGCCGCAGGTCGCCGCCGGCACGTTAAAATTGCGTGCAGTCTTGCGGAACACGACATTGCCGGTCTCGTCCGCCTTCCAGGCCTTGACCAGCGACAGGTCGGCGAAAATGCCGCGTTCGAGGACATATTCCTGTCCGTCGAATTCCTTGGTCTCCTTGCCCTCGGCAATCAGCGTGCCGACGCCAGTCTTGGTGTAGAACCCTGGAATGCCCGCGCCGCCGGCGCGCATGCGCTCGGCCAGCGTGCCCTGCGGGCAGAATTCCACCTCCAGCTCGCCCGAAAGGTACTGCCGTTCGAACTCCTTGTTCTCGCCGACATAGGAGGAGATCATCTTCCGCACCTGCCGGGTGCGCAGCAGTTTGCCGATGCCTTCGTTGTCGATCCCGGCATTGTTCGAGGCGAAAGTCAGGTCCTTGACGCCGCTGGCCTGAACTGCGTCGAGCAGCCGTTCGGGAATGCCGCAAAGGCCAAAACCACCGCAGGCGATCAGCAGGTCGTCGCGCAACAGGCCGTCGAGCGCCGCTACGGCGCTGGGATATAGTTTATTCAACAGATGCCTCCTCCGGGAGATACCGGCCGGTTAGCGGATGCGCGGCCCGGGGGCAATTGCATGGTGGCAAAGCGCTGTTGCAGGCCGCGCAACTGGTGGGGGACTGGCTTTGTGGCGCCGCCTGTCGCGAAGAATTTCGCTTTCCTGCCCTGATTTCGATTTCGGGCCTTTGGCTTGACTGCGCCGGGGGCAGGGGGGAATCTGCACGGACGACTTCAAATCGAGAGGAATTGCCGCGATGCAGACCGATACGCTCGCTTCGCCCAAACCGGCGCATGTGCCCGACGAACTCTATTGGGACCACTCCCTGTCCGAGTTCAACAACGAGCTCGACGATCCGTTCATCGCGGCATCGCGCCTGCTCGCCGGACCGCCGCTGTTCTGGGCGCGCGACGGGGCGCAGGGACGGCCGGGCTGGGTGATCGCCCGCCATGCCCTGCTCAAGGAAGCCTTCATCGACTGGGAGCACTTCTCCAGCGAAGGCGGCATGGACCTGACCATGATGCTGGGAGTCGACTGGAACCTTAATCCGGTCAACATCGACCCGCCGCGGCACACCAAATACCGCAAGGTTCTGACCCCTTTCTTCACCCCAAAGGCCGTCAGCCACATGGAAGAAGGCGTGCGCCAGACTGTGGAAGAGCTGATTGCGCCGTTTGCCGACAAGGGGGGCTGCGACTTCGTCAAGGATTTCGCCATACCCTTTCCCAGCATCATTTTCCTGCGGCTGATGGGCATGCCGCTCGATATGATGAACCAGTTCTTCCAGTGGGAGCAGGAACTGCTGCACGGCCTGTCGATGGAAGGCCGGCTGAAGGCGGGCAGGGAGATTCTCGAATACCTGAAATCCCATCTGGAACAGCAGAAAAAGCAGCCCGCCACGCCGCTGATGGAAAGCATCATGAATGCCGAAATCGACGGCAAGAAGCTTAACGACGGCGAAATTCTCGGCATGTTCTACACGTTTTACGTGGGCGGGCTCGACACGGTCTATGCGACGATCAGCTGGTCGATGCGCCACATCGCCACCCATCCCGAATTCCAGCAGTTCCTGCGCGACAATCCCGACCAGATGGACAAGGCGGTGATGGAAATGCTTCGCATGTTCAGCGTGGTTTCGAGCCAGCGCCGGGTGACCAAGGATTTCGTCTGGCACGGCGTCCAGATGAAAGAAAACGACCTCGTCATCATGCCGATCTTCATCGCTTGCCGCGATCCCGAGGCCTATCCCGATCCGCACGAGTTCCACCTAGGCCGCGACGAACAGACCCTGTCTTTTGCCTCGGGTCCGCACCTGTGCCTGGGCATGCATCTGGCCCGGCGCGAGATAAAGATCGCGATCGAGAGCTTCCTTGCGAAGTTCGACAACATCCGCATCGCACAAGGCCAACACTACACCTTTCACGCAGGCCCGACGTTCAACGTCAACAGCCTGCCGCTGGAGTGGGACAAGAAAGGCTGATCGGCCCAAGCTAAAGAGTAATAACGATGGCTACCCAAACACGGCCCGCCTGGGCGCCCGAACATGTTCCCGATGAACTGTTGTGGGACAATTCGCTCTACGAATTCAATTCCGAACTGGACGATCCGTTCATGGCGGCCAGCCGCCTGCTCGACGGGCCGCCGATGTTCTGGGCCCGCGCCGCCGGGCAGAACATGCCGGGCTGGGTGATCGCCCGCCACGCCTTGCTAAAGGAAGCCTTCATCGACTGGGAAAGCTTCTCCAGCGACAATGCGTCGGCCGCCATGCTCCGGTTCGCGCTCGGGGTCGACTGGAACCTCAATCCTGTGCGCGTCGACCCGCCGATGCACACTGAATATCGCAAGCTCCTGATCCATTTCTTCACGCCCAAGGCCGTGGGCCACATGGAAGCGGGCGTGCGCGAGACCTGCGACAAGCTGATCGCGCCCTTTGCCGACAAGGGCCATTGCGATTTTGTCCAGGACTTTGCCATTCCCTTCCCGAGCCATATTTTCCTGAGGCTCATGGGTATGCCCGAGGACATGCTGCGCCAGTTCTTCGACTGGGAGCAGGGACTCTTGCGCAGCAACAATCCGCAGGAAATGGTCGTCGCGGGCCGCGAAATCCTCGAATACCTGAAATTTCACCTCGAAGAGCAGAAGAAGAAACAGACCACGCCGCTGATGGAAAGCATCATCAATGCGCGGATTCTTGACGGCCGGCCGCTGAACGACGGTGAGATCCTGGGTATGTTCTACACCTTCTACACCGGCGGGCTCGATACGGTCTACGGCACGCTCGGCTGGTCGATGCGCTACATCGCCACTCATCCCGAATTCCAGCAGATGCTGCGCGACAATCCTGACAAACTACCCAAGGCAGTCGATGAATTGCTGCGCATGTTCAGCGTGGTCATGACCGACCGCATGGTCACTAGAGACATGACCTGGCACGGTGTCGAATTGAAGAAAGGCGATCCGGTCAACATGCCGATCATGATCGCCGCCCGCGATCCCGCAGCCTACCCCAACCCGCACGAGGCGGATATCAACCGTTCGGAGTCCATGCTCGCCTTCGCCAGCGGGCCGCACCTGTGCCTGGGCATGCATTTGGCCCGCCGGGAAATCAGGATCGCATTGGAGAGCTTCCTCACTCGCTTCGACAACATCCGCATCTCCGAAGGCGCGAAATACGCCTGGCATGCCGGCTCGACGTTCAGTGTCGATAGTCTGCCAATCGAATGGGATCGAAAGGGCTGACGCTTTCGCTGGACTAGTTGCTGCTTCGCGCCCTAAGCCTTGCGCAAGAAAAGGGTGCGGGAGAGCGATATGGCGGGCACGGTGTTTGCGGGCGCCAATGCGCTGATCTTTGGTGGTGCGCGCGGGATTGGAAAGGCCGTGGCCTTGGAATGGGCGCGGCGGGGCGCGCGACTGGGCATTGCGGACATTGCCGAGGCCGAAGCGGCGGAAACCGTCGCCGAGATCGAGGCCGAGGGCGGCAAGGCCGTGACGCTCAAGGCCAATGTGCTGTCCGAAGAATCGATTGCCGAAACCGCGGCCGCAGCCGAGCGCGCGCTTGGCCAGATCGACATCGTCATGAACAATGTCGGCGGCATGCTGAATGGCCATCCCGAGGATGTGCCCTTTGCCGAATGGCACCGGATCATGGACATCAACTATTTCGCCGCCGTGCGCGGCGTGCTGCATTTCCTGCCGAAATTTCTTGAGCGCGGCGCAGGCTGCATCGTCAACACCGCGAGCTTTGCGGGCGTCTATCCCTATGCCGCGAGCCGAATACCTTATGGCGCGGCCAAGGCGGCGATCATTTCGATGACCGAGAACCTCGCGGTCTATTGCGAGCCCAAAGGCATTCGCATCGCCTGCCTGATCCCGGGCCCGGTGGCGACGCAGGTGATGGATTCGATGACCAGCTGGACCGAGGATTGCCCCTTGCGCGGCCCCGGCAAGGAAACCACGCTGCTGCTTCCCGAACAGCTGGCCACGGTGCTGGCCGACGGAATGGAAGCGGGACGCATTCTCATTCCATCCGACCCGGTCGCCTTCGACATCTTCCGCCGTCTCGCCAAGGATCCCGACGCCTTCATCCGCGGCAAGATCGCCGAATTCGAAAGCGGCGACCGGGGCAATCCGGTCATACCCGAAGCCCTCAAGACAGCGACGGGAGGAAAACAATGAACAAGTTGGGCCTTGAAATGCTGACGCTGCTCGGCATGCCGCCGGTGGAATATGTCAAGCTGGCCGCCGAGCTTGGCTGCGCGGAAGTCTCGACCGGGCTCACCGGACTGCCGCTGTCGATGTTCGGCCTTGAAGACAAGTTCTATCCGGAATGGTCGCTGCGCGACGATCCGGCGCTGCGCCGCGAGATGAAGGCGGCCATGGCCGACACCGGCGTGCGTATCGGCCTGGCCGAGGGCTATTCCGCCCGCTCGGGCCATTCGGTGCGCGAGTTCGCCGGCGATCTCGATCTGATGGCCGAGCTGGGCGCGCTGCGGCTCAACGCCATTTGCATGGAAGACGACCTCGCCATGGCCAAGGACGAACTGGCCGAGCTTGCCGGCATGGCCGCCGAGCGCGACATGGTCTTCACTATCGAATTTTTCCCGCCGACTGGCATCACCAGCCTGGAAAAGGCGATCGAAGTCTGCGCCCACATCGGAAAAGGCAAGGCGCGCATCTTGCTCGACACCACCCACCTGTTCCGCACCGGCGGCACGGTGGAGCAAGTGGCGGCGCTGGACCCGGATCTCATTGGTTATTGCCAGCTGTCCGACGGGCGCAACGCCCCGCCCGACGACGCCTATATGCAGACCGCCATGTTCGCCCGCGACGTGCCGGGCGAAGGCCAACTCCCCTTGCGCGACCTGGTGCGCGTGCTGCCCGGACACGTCACGGTCAGCCTCGAAGTGCCGCGGCTGGAGGACATGCGGCGAATGAGCCCGCGCGATCACGCCGCACGATGCGTGGCGGCGGCGAAGGCCTTGTGGAACTGAATCGAAAAGATAATCAGGGGGGATTCGGATGCATGTAGCCAGCGAAACAGGAGCATCGGATGCGCCCGCTGTCAGTTTGTCAAACATTGCCGGATGGCGGCTGACCGCACTACTCGTATTTACCCAGCTGCCCGGCGTGCTCGGTTATACCATTGCCCTGCCGTTGCTGGCGAATATGTCGCAGGATCTCGCTCACGATTCGCAGAGCGCCTATCTCGTCAAGATGATCTCAGGCATCATCGGGCCTGCCATGGCAGTCGGCTCGTTGCTTGCCGGCATTCTTGCCGACAAATTCGATCGGCGCGGGCTGACTTTGGGCTTTGGTGCCGCGTATCTGCTTGCAGCGGTCGCACCTGCTTTTCTCACGAATCTCGACCTGATCGTTGGCATGCGCTTCATCATGGGTTTCGCTGCGGGGGCGCTGATGGCCATGGGGCTAACCATGGCGGGCGATTACCTGCCCGGCGACAAACGGGCCAAGACTATCGGCCTGCTTAGCGCTTCGAACATGATCGTCTCGCTCGCGAGCATGCCGGTTGCCGGATATGCCGGCCTGGCAGGGTGGCGCACTGCTTTCCTGCTTTATCTCGCTGCCACGCCCCTGCTGCTGCTGGCCATGCCGAGTGCTCTTCCGGCACCCAAAAGGACAGCCGCCCAAAACGAAGCCGCGGCGAAAGCGCCCTGGCATCATGGACTGCCGTGGGGCCTCCTCGCCCTTTCGCTCGGCGTCGGTGTCGTGCTGACCGTCCCGGGTATTTACGTCTCGTTCCACCTTGACACCATTGGCCTTGGCAAGACTTCGACTGTCGCCATGCTGATGATGCTCAATTCCGGAATCGCGGCCGTATTCTCGGCAATTTTCGGTAAAGCGATGGAGCGCATGGGGCAGCCGTTGCTGTTCGGCAGCGCTTTTGCTCTGATGGGGATCGGCCTTGCCATGCTCGCCTATGCGCCAGGCATGGCCATAGCCATCCCCGGCCTGCTGCTGATGGGCATGGGCATGGGCTGGCTGGCGCCGGGAATGCCCGCGCTCGCGGTCGAGCGCGCCGGCGAAGGCCAGCGCGGCAGGGTCGTGGGCGCGGTGCAGGGCATCGCCTCGGTCGCACCGATCCTGGGAGTCACATTGGCCGAACCGCTGATGCCGCGAGTCGGCACCCTGGGCGTGATGCACGCCTGCGGAATCCTGTCCGTTCTGCTGATCCTGCCCTTTGTGCTGCGGCGGCGTTAGACCTTGATCCGCGCCGCCTTGCGCGGGCCGGTGCCGTAATCCAGCGTGCCGAACATCCAGTCATAGAGCAGGGTGATCGTCGCGTAATTGCCGCCGGTGAACCGCGCGTGGTGGTGATGGTGCATCTTCGCCGCATAGTTCCAGTACTTGAACGGGAACCGGTCTTCCTCCCACAAGTCATGGTTGTGCAGGTTGATGTGCTGAAAGGCCAGCCAGGTGAAGACGATTGTCGGTACCGGATACCGGCCAAGCAGTGGTGTCAGCGCGGCAATCGTCGCCACGTAGAGTCCCAGCCCGATGAACACTTCCAGCGGGTGGATAAAGCTTGAATCGTTGCGGCAGGGATTGTGCTGGCGGTGGTGGACAGCGTGCATCCAGGTCAGCGGGCCCATGAACCAGTCGCTTTGGTGGAACACGAAGCGGTGCGTCAGGTAATAGAAAAAATCGTAGACCATCAGGATGACGAAGCAGTCGAGCAGCAGCTTCCACCAAACCGGCATTTCCGGCGTCAGGCAGAAGGGAATGATGCCGCCGAAGATGATTACGATGAAAAACAGGCCCCACTTGCGGTTCCATCGCTGGTTTTCGGCATAGGCGGGCTTTTCCATCTTCTGCCGGAAGGTGTCGCGGTTGAGCTTGTCAGCATTGGCAAAGGCCGGAATCAGGTTGAACAGATAGCGCCACAGGAACGGGATTGCGAAGACGCTGAACAGCGTGATCAGCGACAACTTGATCTGGTAATGCTCCCAGAGCGAGGCAAGCAAAGGGGAATTCATCGGGCCATTCGTCCTTTCGCGAATTAAGCGCGCTATGAGTTATTGTGGATCACTTTTCAAGATGTGGACATTGATTGTGCGCAAATCGGCGCGCCTGGTGCGGTTCGGTCTGTCCGCTTTTGCGGCCGGAAAGCGGCGAATTGCCCTGCGCTTACGTTCGACCGAATCGTGTAGAGTCAATAATTTGTTGCCTTGTTGACGCGGCTGATTCAGGATTCCGGCATGATTAGGGTTCAATATCGCTTCGTCCGCGGCGCTCAGCCGCCGGCGAGTGATCGAATCACGTAAAGGAAACTTCCCGATGGCCTACCCGTCCAAGATTTCCGCCCGTCCGATGAAGCGGTCCCGGGCCATGATGGCCGCTCTGGCCGCCGTTTCGCTGGTGACGGTTTCTGCCTGCACCACCGATCCCAACACCGGGCAAAAGCGGATTTCCAGCACGGCGATCGGCGCAGGAGTCGGTGCCGTGGGCGGCTTGTTCGTCGGGAGCCTGATCGGTGGAGCGGGCGCCGAACTGCTGGGCGCGGGCATCGGCGGCGTCGCGGGCGCGGCCATCGGATCGAAGAAGGACGCGCAGCGCAACGGGCGCAGGGAGCAGACATCGGGCACCGGCGTCGATCCCGCGCCGGTCGATAACGGCAGCGGTTCGCGGCGGTGAGGTTGTAAGTCGGGCGATTCGATCGTTGTGGCGGCTGAATCGCGCGCGGGCCTGCCGGATCGCGCTGCTGATTGCCATCATTGCGGCCAGGAGCCAGCCTTAAAGAATCGGCCCGATCACAGTTCTGCCAGAACATTGCGCGGGTTTCCGGCAACAGAGGTTCGGGTTTGCAGGGGGTCACGCCTCCAGCAGCAGCAGCTGTTGTTCGCTTCGGTCTTTCTAAGGCTCGGAACACGATCTAGAACGAGCAAGCTGCTGGAATGCCTCTTTCACGCCGAATGGTCCGGTGGCAGGGCGAAGGACCTGATCCGACATGGTCGAGCAAGCGTGGTGGGCTGCGGACATTGCCGACTTGTCGAAGGTCCTTCGTAGCGGGCCAGATGGCCTTGACCCTGCCGATGCCGCATTGCGTGCTTCCGCGATCCCCCGCTCGACGCGAAGAGGCCAAACGTGGCGGCTGCTTCTCTCGCAGTTCACAAGCACCCTTGTCCTGATTCTGATCGTTGGCGCGCTGCTTTCATTGGTCTTGCGCGAATGGGTTGACGCCGCGATAATCCTGTCGATTGTTGTGGGCAGCGGACTGCTTGGGTTCAGCCAGGAGCATGCAGCATCGCGGTCCATAGCGGAACTTCGCCAGCGTCTTGTCCGGCAAGTGCGGCTTTTGCGCGCAGGTAGGGACGTTTCCATTTCACTCGATGACGTCGTCCCGGGCGATGTCGCGCTGCTGCAAGCGGGCGATCTCGTTCCCGGAGACGGCCGGTTACTTCAAAGCGCCGCCTTGCTCGTCGATGAGGCCACGCTGACGGGAGAGCCTTTCCCGGTCGAAAAGGCTCCTTCGGCAGTTGCGGAGAGCGCCACGCTGACCCAGCGAACCGGCGCGCTTTTCAAGGGGACTTCGATCCGCAGCGGAAGTTGCCGCATGCTCGTCGTCAAGACCGGCAAGGATACGCTCTTCGGATCGATCGAGCGAGATCTGGAGAAGGCGGAAGAGGCGACCGAATTTGCCCGCGGCCTCGCAGGGTTCGGCGCCATGCTCATGCGCGTCATGGTGATCATTGTCGCCATGGTCTTGATGGCGGCCATGTTGCTTGGGCGCGATCTTATCACCTCTATCCTCTTCGCCATGGCTTTGGCGGTCGCGATCTCGCCCGAACTCTTGCCTGCGATTGTCAGCGTGACCCTTGCGGCCGGGGCGCAGCGCATGACGCAGCATGGCGTGCTGGTCCGGCGGCTGCAGGCAATCGAGAATCTGGGTGGGATGGACGTTCTTTGCACCGACAAGACCGGCACCCTGACTGTCGGTTCGATTGCCCTCAGCGGCGCTGTCGGACCGGAAGGCGAGAGTTCCACCCAGGTCCTGCGGCTGGCAGCGATCAATGCCCGGTTGCAGACAAGCATGCGCAGCGCGCTGGACGATGCGATCCTTGCAGCCGCCTTGGCCGCCAGCCTGCCGGCGGAAGATGCGGAGAAATTGCGCGAGATACCCTATGACTTCGTGCGGCGCCGATTCAGCGTGACGGCCCGGCTGCAGGACGGCAGCAGCATCTTCGTCACAAAGGGCGCGGTCAACGAAGTCTTGTCCGGCTGCGCCAGCGTCCGGTTTTCAGGGAGAGTAGCGGCGCTCGATGCGGAAACGCTCGAAGCGCTCCAGGCATTCGTACGGAGCAAAGCGGAGAATGGATTTCGCGTGCTGGCCCTGTCCACCGGCGAGGACGGCGAGGCCTGCTTCGAAGGTTTTCTGCTGTTCTTCGACCCGCCCAAACCCGATATAGAGAAATCCGTGGGCGCCATGCACAAGCGGGGGATTTCGGTTCGGATCATCAGCGGCGACAACCGTTATGTGAGCGCAAGGATGGCTGCGGTAATCGGGCTGAGGCCTGGCGAAGTATTGACCGGAGACAAGATCGCCGGACTTGACGACGCTGCACTTGCCGCGCGGATCGCCAATGTGCGCGTTTTCGCGGAAGTCGAGCCACAGCAAAAGGAACGCATCGTCCGCGCATTCCAGAAAGCCGGCCACGCGGTCGGCTACATGGGCGATGGGATCAACGATGCTCCGGCGCTGCGCGCGGCCGATGTCGGCATTTCCGTGGACAGCGCCGTCGACGTTGCCCGGGAGAGTGCCGACATCGTGCTGCTGCGCCCCGACCTCAAGGCGATCCTGCGCGGAGTCGAGGATGGCAGGCGGACATTCGCCAACACGCTTAAATACATTGCGATCACGATCAGCGCCAATTTCGGCAACATGGTGAGCATGGCACTGGCGACGGTGTTGCTGCCCTTTTTGCCGCTGCTCCCATCGCAAATCCTGCTCAACAACTTCCTGTCCGATCTCCCCGCCATTGCGATCGCCAGCGATGCGGTGGACAAAGAACGGCTGTCCTCCGCCCAGCGATGGAACATAAAACGCATCCGAAACTTCATGATCGTGTTCGGGCTGATCAGCACGGTTTTCGACCTGCTGACATTCGCCTTCCTGCGGTTCGTCATCCAGGCCGATCCGGAAACGTTTCGGACCAGCTGGTTCGTCGTCTCGCTGCTGACCGAACTTGTGGCCCTGCTTGTGTTGAGAACCAGGCGACACTTCTGGCGGAGCATGCCGTCGCCCCTGTTGCTGTGGAGTTCCGTGTTTGTCGGGCTGCTGGCCCTGTCGCTTCCCTACAGCGGCGAGATAGCTGTCCTCTTTGCCTTCCGCCCGCTGACGCCAAGCCTGGTCGGCCTGCTGTTGTTGCTCGTCGCCGCTTACGCGCTGGTGACCGAATCCGCCAAACGGCGCCACGATATTCACGACAGGTGAGTGTGCGCCCAGGGGTCGCGTGCCTGCGTCACATCGATCCGCTTGCGGCACAGGCTGCGTTTCACGTTCGACGCCCCAAAGCAGCCACTCCATGGCCTGCCCCTGTCCGGGACTTCGCGCCTTGGCGCGAATCCGGCTCTGGCATAGCCATGCCTTTTCGGTTCCAAGTTGCGGGGACACCCAAACAGTGCATTGCAGGCAAGAATTTCATCGATTACTCCGCCTTTGCCGCCCCTCCTGGCCAGGCCCCGGAAAGTAGGTCTTCATGCATATCGCCAAGAGCCTTCTGGGCATTGCCCTGATCCTGCTGATCGCCGTCGCCCTCAGTTCGGATCGCAAGGCGATCCGCCTGCGAGTGGTCGGCGCGGCCTTTGCCTTGCAGGCGGGCTTTGCCGCGCTGGTGCTCTATGTTCCGGCGGGCAATGCGGCGCTGCATGCCGTCTCGGACGGCGTGTCCGCCCTGCTGGGCTATGCCCATGCCGGGACGGACTTCCTGTTCGGCCCGCTGGCCAAGCCCGAGATCGGCGGCACCAGCTTCGCCATATCCGCGCTGCCGGTAATTGTCTTCTTCGCCGCGCTGATCGCCATTCTCTATCACATCGGCCTGATGCAGCTGGTGATCCGCTGGATCGGCGGGGGGCTGGAAAAGATCACCGGGGTTTCCAAGGTGGAAAGCCTGTGCGCTGCCTCGAACATCTTCGTCGGCCAGTCGGAATCGCCGCTGGTGATCCGGCCCTATCTCGCGGGGCTGGCGCCCTCGCAGCTGTTCACGGTAATGAGCGTCGGCATGGCAGGCGTCGCGGGCACGATCCTTGCGGCCTATGCCTCGATGGGTATTCGCATCGACTATCTGGTCGCCGCGGCCTTCATGTCCGCGCCGGGCGGCATCCTGATGGCCAAGCTGATCATGCCCGATCCGAAGGGGCTCGATATCGACGCCGCGTCTGATGCGCCGGTCGCGCTCGACCCTGGCGAGGAACGCGCCGCCAATGTGATCATGGCCGCCTCGCAAGGCGCACAGACCGGGGTCAAGCTCGCGGTGATGGTGGGCGCCATGGTGCTGGCCTTTGTCGCGCTGGTGGCGCTGGCGAATGGCTTCGTCGGCTGGGCGGCGGGGCTGTTCGGGTTTGCCGGAGTTACCTTCCAGTCGCTGCTGGGCTATCTCTTTGCCCCGGTGTTCTGGCTGATCGGCGCTCCCGACTGGGCCGAAGCGCTGCGCGCAGGCAGCTTTTTCGGCACCAAATTGGTGCTCAACGAATTCGTCTCGTTTATCGATCTGGGGCAGGCGAAAGACCTCTCCGCACGCACCGTGGCAGTCATTACTTTCGCGCTATGCGGCTTTGCCAATTTCAGCTCTATCGCCATTCAAATGGCGGTTACTGGCGGCCTCGCGCCCAATCAGCGCCCGGTGATCGCGCGGCTGGGGATCAAGGCCTTGCTTGCCGGGAGCCTGTCCAACCTGATGTCCGGCGCGCTTGCGGGGCTGTTCCTAAGTATCTGAAACGGAGCTTTGCCAAGGGTTTGCCCGGATAGGGCGCAAGGGTTCGCCGCCGCATTCAGGCGGCCATGCCAGCCCTTGCCTCTCTCGCTGCCGCCGCCTTTGCGCTCTGCGCACCGGGCCCTCGCGTCACCTGCGTCGTCGATGGCGACACGTTCTGGTTGCAGGGCGAGAAAATCCGCATCGCCGATATCAACGCGCCGGAGACCCATCCGGCCGGTTGCCCCGGGGAACTGACGCTGGGCGAAGCGGCGACCCGGCGGCTGGTCGTGCTGCTCAATCAGGGGCCCTTCGAACTGCGTGCCGCAGGGCGCGACCGCGATCGCTATGGCCGCCTGCTGCGCGTCCTGGTGCGCCATGGCCGCAGTCTTGGCGAACAGCTTGTTTCCGAAGGCCTGGCCGAGCCCTGGCAAGGGCGCCGCAGCGACTGGTGCGCCAAATTGGACGGTTGATCCTTTTCCTCCTTTCCGTGTCAGGCTAGGCAAGCCCGGCAGAAGAAGGGGAGAGTTATGAGCGAATTCAGGGATCGATACGGACCGGTTGCGCTGGTCACCGGCGCCAGTTCCGGCATCGGCAGGGGCTTTGCCGAGGAGCTGGCCGAGCGCGGGTTCGATCTGGTGATCTCGGCCCGGCGCAAGGACCGGCTTGACGAGCTGGCGGCGCGGCTGCGCCAGGCGCACGGTGTCGATGTCACAGTTGCCGTCGCCGATCTGGCCGATCCCGCTGCGCCGGATCGGCTTGCCGAGGCTGCCAGGGGCCGCGATGTGGGCCTCGTTGTCAGCAATGCCGGTTTCAGCGTGCGCGGTTATCACGAGACGCTGAATCCGGATGAGCTCACCGAGATGCTCACCGTCGATTGCCACGCCCCGTTGCACCTGGCGCATCGCTTCCTGCCCGGACTCAAGGCGCGCGGGGCCAATGGCCGGGGGGCCGGCTTCGTCATGGTCAGCTCGATCGAGGCCCTGATGGGCTGCCCCTTCTCGGCGGCCTATTCGGCAATGAAGGCGCTGGTCCTGCACTTTGGCGAAGCGCTGTTTGCCGAGGCTGCGGCAGCGGAGAGCGGCGTCGACATCCTGACCACCTGCCCCGGCGCGACCGACACCGAAGCCGGGGTGCGCGCCGGGATCGACATGTCGAAAATCCCCAATCTTCAGGACCCGCGCGAACTTGCCGCGCTGACGCTCGACAATCTCGCCAATGGGCCCACCTATTTCCCCAACCCGGCCTACAAGGCGCAGTTCGACGCCATGCTCGCCATGCCCAGGGCGCAGGCGCTGGCGGCCATGGCGCAAGGCATGAAGGCTGCAACGTGACCGCGCCGCCCGAAGGGCTCGACTGGCTGATCGCGCTCGAACGGATCAAGCGGCTGCGCGCGATCTATTGCCGCTCGGTCGACAGCCACGACTGGCCGCGCATGGCCTCGATCCTTACCGAGGACTTTGTTCTCGACATGTCGCAGACAGCCGAAGTGATGGGCGGCAAGATCGACGTGGTCAGCGGCAAGGCCCATGTCATGGCCATGTTCGAGCAGGGCTTCAGCCAGCTCGGCAAATTGCTTCACATCGTCACCATTCCCGAGATCGAATTTCAGGACGGCGAGCATGCCAGCGGTGTCTGGCGGCAGGAAACCTATGTGAAGGAGAACCGGCCAGACCTGCCGGGCACGGGCATTGCCTATGCGACGGTTTACGATACCTATCGCAAGGAGAGCGGGCGCTGGCTGATTGCCTCGGTCCGCGTGCAGCTCGAACTGGTGTTCTGAATCGGAAAGGATTGCGCGATGACCATAACCCTGGACTGGACCGTCGCACTGGCGCTGCTGCTGTGGACGGGGCTGGTGTTCTGGGCGGGCCGCGCGAGCGTTCGCCGGCCGGGCGCCGATCTTTCGGGTGTGCCGCGGCATATGATCCCGCCAATGCCCGATGCGGCTTCGGCGAACGCTCCGGTATTGCCGCAGGCGACTCCACCTTCGGAGGGGCTTACGCCAGGAAGGATGGAAGCGATCCGTGGTGCGCTGCTCGCCAAAAACAAGATCATGGCGATCAAACTCTATCGCGAAGCGACCGGCATTGGACTGGCTGAGGCAAAGTCGGCCGTTGAAGCTATGGAGCAATAGTCCAGGCCACGGCATTTTGCGTATGCGGATGCGAGGCGGTGTCAAGGCATCTGCACCGGAGGGCAATGCAGCACTTCCGGCAATCGACGCGAAGGGCGGTGTGGCCAACTCGTTACAAGATTTCGCCTTCGTCCAAGCCAATGCACACAATCACCTAAACGCCGAACGCCACTTCATCGACTGTCAGACTTACAGGTTTCATCGCTCGACCGCATTGACCGAGTGGCAGAATCTCATGGCCTGTGGCGGAGTATCTCAAATGAAGAGCGGCCCGTTTGGGGCCGAAAGTTCTGGTTAGCGGGCTAGAACGGTTTGCAAGGTTACACCGACTGCTTTGACCGTAGCCGTGCCTTGGCCAAAAGCTGGATCACTTCCGCGTCAGTAGTCTGGGTAAAATCCCGGTAGTGCGCACCAACGGCATAGAAGGGTAGCGGCTGCTCGAGGCAAACAACCTCGTCGCAGAGATCGCGTAGTTCGTTCAGCGTATCGGCAGGAGCGAGTGGAACAGCCAGGATCACGCGCCCCGGCTTGGCCAGGGCAATCCCCTTCAACGCGGCCTTGACGGTGCCGCCGGTGGCGATGCCGTCATCGACAATGACTACGGTATGACCGGCGAGACCGATCGGCGGTCCAGTCATGTAAATCGTCCGGCGGCGCTCGATCTCGGCGAGCTGACGGGCCACTTCGCTGTCGATATAGGCGCTGCTCGCCCCGGTCATGCGCACGGCGTTCTCATCAATCACCAGTTGCGGCGAAGCGCCATCCACAAGCGCGCCAATCCCGTATTCCTCGTGCCCTGGCGCGCCGATCTTGCGCACCATCAGAATGTCGAGCGGCGCGCCAATCGCCTCGGCCACTTCGTAACCCACAGGCACTCCGCCGCGAGGCAGGGCAAGCACCACCGGATCGGCCAGTTTGAGTCTGGCGACGGCCTCGCCAAGCTTCCTGCCGGCCTCGCGGCGATCCGAAAAACCTCCACGGCTTGTCATGTCGCATCTCCCAGATGGGCCAGGAACCAGTCCCGCGCGAGCTCGACCACTCGATCGAGCGTGCCCGGTTCCTCGAACAAATGGCCTGCGTTCGGCACGATCGCCATGTCGCGCTCGCAGTTCATGACGTCGCTGGCGGCGGCGTTTAGTTCGATCACCACTCCGTCACATTCGCCAACAATCAGCAAAGTCGGCGCGGTGACACGCTCCAATGCGTCCGCGCCGGCAAGATCGGGCCTGCCGCCTCTCGAGACCACCGCCGCGATGCGCGGATCACCCGCCGCCGCGCGCAACGCCGCGCCCCCGCCCGTACTGGCACCGAAATAGCAGGGCCGCAGTCCCGCCGTCTCGTCGAATTCCGCCGCCCAATCGGCCGCAATTCGGAGACGCGAGGCAAGCAGCGAGATGTTGAACACATTGCGCCGGTCGGCCTCTTCGGTGGGGGTAAGCAGATCGAGCAGCAGCGTCGCAAGGCCTGCGTCGCGCAGCCGCGCCGCAACATAATTATTGCGCGGGCTCAGCCGGCCGCTGCCGCTGCCATGGGCAAAAATGACCATGCCCTTGGCATTTGCAGGAATTCCCAGAAGCGCAGCGAGCGGAGGCGAAGAGCCGATGCGCACTTCGCGCAGGCCGGATGGCGTGTCGATTGCGCTCATAATCCGAACGGCCAGGTTTCCGGGGCGCCATGCGGCATTTCCGGCCCGAGCGGCGTGACCGCGCGGCTCTCCTCGAACCAGACATAGGCATCGAACTGATCGGCCAGCACGGCTTCGAAGTAATGGCTCGTGAGCTCGGTCTGCGGCCGGTAAACGACGCCGATCGCGCGTTCGAGCAAGGTCTGCGATACTACGTCGGCAAGATCGGGCCGCCTTGCCCCTCTCCAGTCCGTCAGGCTGCGGGCATAGCCAGTGTGCCGGAATGCCGATTCCCAGCTGTCTTCGCGAGCCGGCCGCACGCGCATGACATCCATTTTACCACCCCAGTCCGACGCGGCGGCGACCGTGCCGCGATCGGTGCCGAAGCCGATCAGGACCGCCTGATCGCCATAGGAGCGCCGGGCCAGTTCGCCGATGTTGAATTCGCCGTTCCAGCCCATTGCTGTCGCCGAGGCATTGCCGACGTGCGAATTGTGCGCCCAGATGACCGCGCGGGCGTCGGCGTGATGGGCCATGAGCATTTGCAGCGTGTCGAACATGTGCCGGTCGCGCAGGTTCCAGCTCGCCGCCGAGCCGCGGTACATGGCCCGGTAATAGCGTTCGGCGGCGCGGACGATGCGGGCGTTCTGCTCGGCATCGAAGAACTTTTCGCCGTTCTGACCCAGGTAGTGCATGCGTTGGCGCAGCAGTTCGTCGAGCTGCGCGACAACGGCGTCCTCGCAGCCCGCCAGCCGTCCATAGGTCACGCCCTGGCCATAGGCCTGAGGTTCGTCGCGCCAAGGCATGAGGCAGGAATAGCGCTCGCGCGCGGCCCTAGCCTGGGCGGGGTCCTGATTTTCGAGATAGTCGATTACCGCCTGCATCGATTCCGAGAGCGAATAGACATCGAGCCCACGCATGCTGGCGCGCTTTGTTTCCGGCAATCCAGCATTGTGGCCTCGCAGCCAGTCGGCGAAGGCAAGCACGTCCTGGTTGCGCCACATCCAAGTGGGGAACCGCACCTTGGCCTCGCCCTGGCGCGGGCGGGGCGCATTGTGACGGACATAGTCGTCGATCCGCGCAATGTCCGGCCAATCACCCTCGACCGCGACGATCGAGAAACCGTGACGTTCGATCAGCCGCCGGGTGATAGCGGCGCGCGCCGCATAGAATTCGTGGGTGCCGTGTGTCGCCTCGCCGAGCAGAACCACGCGGGCATCGGCGAAGCGCTCGAACGGATCGGCGAAATCGGGCGCGTCCGGGCTAGGCAGCAATTCGGCGCCCGCGCGCAGTTCGCGGGCAATGTCTGCGCCCTGAATCTTGATGCGGCTGTGTACTGTCACGCGCCAGCGTCCTTTTGCATGCGGACATCCAGTGCCGCATCACCGCGTTCTGGCATTGACCACTATCAAGGCGGCAATCGGTTTTCGGGAGACAAGGGCGCATGACAGAGCCTTTGATCCTGTGGTTCGAAGAGACGACGATCGGTGATGTCGCCTCGGTCGGCGGCAAGAACGCTTCGCTTGGCGAGATGATCCGGGCCCTTTCAGGCAGGGGCGTGCGCATTCCGGCGGGGTTCGCGACGACTGCGGCGGCCTATCGCCACTTCCTGTCCGCCAATGCCATCGAACCGCAGATGCGCTCGATCGTCGAGCTTTACAGGATCGGCAAGACAGATCTGCAAGCAACAGGCGCTGCCTTGCGCGAACTGATCCTGGACAGTTCCTTGCCCGACGAACTGGCCGATGCCATTCGCGAATATTACGCGGCATTGGGCAAGCGCATCGGCGTCGGCGATCCCGCAGTCGCCGTGCGAAGCAGCGCCACCGCCGAGGATCTGCCCGATGCGAGCTTCGCGGGACAACAGGAGACGTTCCTTAACGTGCGCGGCGAGCGAGCGCTGATCGAGGCTTGCCGCCGCTGCTGTGCCTCGTTGTTCACCGACCGGGCGATTTCCTATCGTGAGGCAAAAGGCTTCGACCATTTCGAAGTGGCGCTGTCGATCGGCGTGCAGCAGATGGTGCGATCCGACATTGGCGGATCGGGTGTCATCTTCACCATCGATACCGAGACCGGCTTCCCCGATGTCGCCGTGATCAGCGCTGCCTGGGGCCTGGGTGAGACCGTAGTGCAGGGCCAGGTCGATCCGGACAGGTATCTCGTGTTCAAGCCGCTGCTCGATGAAGCGAATGCCCGCCCGATCATCGCCAGGGAGCGCGGCGCCAAGGAAATCAAGCTGGTCTATGCCGAAGGCGGATCGCGGCGGACGCATTTGACAGCGACCAGCCCGGAAGAACGCCGCGGCTTCGTACTCGACGAGGGCGACGTGATGACACTTGGCCGCTGGGCCAAGGCCGTCGAAGAGCATTATGGCCGGCCAATGGACCTCGAATGGGCCAGGGACGGCGAAAGCGGCCTGCTCTATCTGGTGCAGGCGCGGCCAGAGACGGTGCAATCCGGGCTCAGCCAGTCGCGCTTCCTGCACTATTCCCTGAAGGCAAAGGCCACACCCATCCTGACCGGTGCCGCAGTCGGCACCGCAATTGCCGCGGGTAAGGCTTGCGTCATCGAGGATGCGAGCGACATTGCCTGCTTTCCCGAAGGCGCGGTTCTCGTAACGGGCAACACCGATCCCGATTGGGTGCCGGTGATGAAGCGGGCGGCCGGGATCGTCACCGATCATGGCGGAAGTACCAGCCACGCGGCTATCGTCAGCCGCGAACTCGGCGTTCCGGCGATTGTCGGCTGCGGCAATGCGACGTCCGTCCTTCGCGAAGGGCAGGCGATAACCCTGTCCTGCGCCAGCGGCGAGAAGGGCGCGATCTATGACGGCGAACTGCCGTTTTCCTCTGAGGAAATCGACCTTTCGTCTCTGCCCGAAACCCGCACGCATCTGATGGTCAACATCGCCGAACCTGCTTCCGCATTCCAGTGGTGGCGGCTCCCGGCCAAGGGCGTGGGTCTCGCGCGGATGGAATTCATCATCAACGGCCTGATCAAGGCCCACCCGATGGCGCTGCTTCACCCCGAACGGCTCGACGCGACGGATCGGCGCAAGATTCGCGAGCTTACGCGCGACTATCCGTCGCCCGCAGAATACTTCGTCGAACTGCTCTCGCGCGGCATCGCCCGGCTTGCCGCGCCGTTCCATCCCCACCCCGCGATCGTACGTCTCAGCGATTTCAAGACCAACGAATATGCCCATTTGCTGGGTGGTGCAGTGTTCGAGCCCCACGAAGAAAACCCGATGCTCGGTTTCCGCGGCGCCTCGCGCTATTACGACGAGCGCTATCGCGAGGGCTTCGCGCTCGAGTGCCAGGCGTTGAAGCGCGTGCGCGAAGAGCTGGGCTTCACCAATGTCGCGGTCATGGTGCCGTTCTGCCGTACGCCGGCGGAAGCCGACAAGGTCTTGGCGGCGATGGCCGAAGAAGGCCTTGCCCGCGGCGACAAGGGGCTCGAACTATACATGATGTGCGAAATTCCATCGAACGTGTTTTTGGCCGAGCAGTTCGCCGAGCGGTTCGACGGGTTTTCCATCGGCTCGAACGATCTGACGCAGCTGGTCCTGGGTGTCGATCGCGATTCCGAATTGCTCGCCTCGCTGTTCGACGAACGCGACGAGGCGGTGAAGCGCGCCATCGCGGAGGCCGTGGCCAAGGCGCACAAGGCAGGCATCAAGATCGGTATTTGCGGCCAGGCGCCGAGCAACTATCCGGAGTTTGCCGAGTTCTTGGTGGGTGAGGGTATCGACTCGATCTCGCTCAACCCCGATAGCTTCGTGCATACCGCGCGCGTGGTCGCCGAAGCCGAGAAAGCGAAATGAAGTCGATTGCAACCCTCACGCTCAATCCCACCATTGATGTGTCCTACGAAGTTGAAAGTGTGTTCCACACGCACAAGATGCGGGCGCTTTCCGAGCACTATGACCCCGGCGGCGGCGGCATCAATGTCGCGCGGGTTTTCATTCGGCTGGGCGGTAATGCCCGGTGCTATTACCTTTCCGGCGGGGCGACAGGAGTTGCGTTCGATGGGCTAGTCGATCTCCACCAACTGGCCCGCACCAAAGTCCACATCGAAGGCGAGACGCGCGTCGCGACTGCCGTGTTCGACAGGCAAAGCGGCAAGGAATACCGGGTGATACCGCCCGGCCCCACTGTCAGGCCGCAAGAATGGCAGGAATGCCTGGATCTTATGGGGGAGGCGCGGTGCGATTTCCTTGTGGTCAGCGGCTCGCTGCCGCCAGGCGTGCCCGAAGATTTCTATGCCCGGGTCGCGGGAATAGTGGCAAGCAAGGGCATCAAAGTCGTGCTTGATAGTTCCGGCGCAGGCTTGCGTGAAGGTCTGGCGGGCGGGGGTTTTCATCTGGTCAAGCCGAGCCAGGGCGAATTGCAGCAACTGGCTGGCCGTGAACTTGACAGTGACGCGGCGATCGAAGCGGCCGCAATGGACATCGTCACCAAGGGCCAGGCCGAAATAGTCGCCGTGACCATGGGCCACCGCGGCGGGTTGCTGGCGCAGAACAGCGGGGCGGTTCGGCTTGCCGCGCTACCCGTCGAGGCAAAGAGCGCGGTTGGAGCCGGCGACAGCTTCCTTGCAGCCATGGTCTTCGGCTTGGCGAGCGGCGAGTCTGTCGAGGATGCCTGTCGCTTCGGCATGGCGGCTGGCGCAGCGGCAGTCATCACGCCGGGCACGGGCCTGGCCTATCCGGAGGATATCAGGCGGCTGCGAGCGGGCGCTTGAAGCCTTCAAGCGCAAATGGAGCGTCTGCCCCTGACCTCAGCGCATTCCATGCTTGCCGGCCAGTCGCACGGTCGACGCCTGCGGGCCTTTCTCGCCCATTTCTTCGGCGAAATGCACCAGCGTGCCGGGACGTAGCCGACCGAATTCGCCATTCAGGATGGCGTTCTCGTGAAAATAGATTTCGCGCCCGTCATCGGTTTCGAGGAAGCCGTAGCCTTCTTCGGGCTTGACCATCCGCACTTTCGCGATCGGCGCCTGTTCGTGCTGTTTGACCTTGCCTTGCATTCGCCGGACATTGTCCTGCAACCGTCGTCGCGCCCGTTTGAAGGCGTCGTTGATCGCAAACCAGGGATCGCCGAAGCGCTCGTCCTTCGGCGGTGTGCGACCGGCATCGACACGATGCCCGTCGGGCAACTCAAGATGGACCCCCACTTCGAAATGGCCGCCAGTCTGATGATGGCCGGAAGGCCCGGTCATGATGACCCGGCAATTGACGATCCGGCCAAAGCGCGACTCGAGTTCGGCGACGAGCTCTTCGATCCGGCGGCGATAGTCGCCGGTGCGGTCGCAATTGCGAAAGTCGATCTGGACAGGCGATTCCATTTGCAACTCTCCCAAAGTCTGATTCGAAATTCGCGACAGGGGCAGTGCCGAACGATCCGGCACAGTTTCGGATCAGACACTCAGGCGTCGTATCCGGTCACGAGGCGGGTGATTTCGGCCACAGGGTGATTGACCAAGTCCTTGGCGATTTCGGCAATTAGCCGCTCTTTGACATGCGGGCCGTAGTGCTTGCGCAATACCCCAAGCGTCGTGGGGGGCGCCACAACTATGAGTCCGGCTTCGTTGTGCCGTGCAATCGCACTCAGTGCAGCAGCGGCTTCCGCGGCGAAGCGATCTTCGTTCTCCTGATGCGGGTCAGGCGCCTTATGTGTGTCCCGGCCCTGGTGCCCGCTGGCAAAACTCACGCCCGGCGAATCGCTGAGGAGCTCTCGGTTTGGCGGATTATCGGTTGCACGGTGTTCGACCACCTTAAGATCGGGATAGACGACATCCCCCTGATTGCGCAGCAGCAACATCCGCGTTCCGTCCGCGATCAGCAACATCGTGCCATTGGCAATTTTCATTTTGGACAGTCCTCTGTTGAACTTTCACAACCTACGGCCGGAAATGCCGGCTCCAAATCAGGACTTCTCCGGATGCTGTTTGGGCCTTCGGAAATTGCGTAGGGAGAGAGCGAAGGAATCGGGTAAAAGGGAAAGGGTTGGTCGTACTCTCGAACTCCCCCCCAAGGAACGGCCAACCCTCTCAGCGCTCTCGTCACGAATAGCGATGGCGAGAGCGCATTTGTGTTGGCACTGTAGCTGGGCAAGCTATGTCACCTTTTCAGGCCATAGTGTGGCAAGTCCTTTGGGCAGGGCATGTCGGACTTTTTCTATTTGGCCGGCGCTGACATGGTGATCGAGGACATTCAGCACTGCCTCGATCGCATCCTTGGGTCCCACTGTCCGGGTGTCCTCCAGTAATCGCTCCACTTCCGCCACGAAATCTTCGGACGAATTCACTTGTGAGGGCTGCCGCGAAGGTTCGTACTGATCGTAATAGAGACCGCGCACCAAGAGCGGCAGTTGAGCGCCGAGATGCGCGGAAAGATCTGCGGGCAGCCGGTCGCGCAACACGTGTAACACTGCTCCCAGGGACCGCCAGGCGAGATGCTTGTCCGGCCCGAGCCGGCTCGTAATTTCGCCGAGCCAAGTGTGGGTTGCGTGCAGGGTCTTGTCGAAGACCTCAAGTCCCGTGGCGCTCATCGTTGTTCTCCTTCGATTGCTTTCGCGGATGTTCACATTGCGATCCTGCGCCTGCGTTTTCCCTCGTCGCAGCGCCTCGCACGCATAACGCGCCGGACAAGCGCCCGCGCTACGTGACTTTCCGGGTTGTCAGGACAACTCGTTGAGAATTGATTCGGAAAGAATCCTGCCTCATTGATACATCACGGTGTGAAAGTGGCGTTTGAACAGGGACAGCAACACGAACGCACAGGCTGCAACCATGGCGACCGACACCATTCCCATTCCGTCGAGCGGCGATAGCCTGAAAAGCCCGGCAACGGACGCCGATCCAAAAATCGGCAGGAACACCGCAGCCGCTGCGCCAAGCAAAATCGCCAGAGTGAGATTCCTTCCGCGCCGCGCAGCACTGAAGCCGCGATTGATCGCAACCAGGACCAGCACGATGGAGATCAGGGCAGCGAAGACAGTCGAACGAAGCACAGTCTCGGCTGCTTCTGTGTGGCGCAGCCAAGCTGCAAGCAGGATTAGCATGGCCAGTCCAACAAGCCCTTGCAATATCGACCATCCTATTAGCACGCGCGGGAACAGCGGCGCCTGGGGCGGGCGGGGAGGGCGGTTCATGATGTCGCGTTCTTCGGGTTCGGCCTCGAAAGCCAGTGAACAGATGGGGTCGATCACCATTTCGAGCAGCGCAATGTGCATCGGGCCGAGAATGATCGGCCAGCCGGCGACCAGCGGCAGCAAGGCGATGCCGCCAATTGGCGCGTGAACGGCAAAAATAAAGCCCATGGCCTTGCGCAGATTGTCGTAGATTCGCCGGCCGAGGCGCACAGCGGCGGCAATCGAAGCGAAATCGTCTTCGAGCAGGACAATTGAGGACGCCTCGCGGGCGACATCGGTGCCGCGCTGGCCCATGGCTATCCCGATATCGGCCGCCTTGAGCGAGGGCGCGTCATTAACGCCATCGCCAGTCATGGCGACAATTTCGCCATTTGTCTTGAGCGCCTGGACGATGCGCAGTTTCTGTTCGGGCATCGACCGGGCGAAGATGGCAACACGGCCGATCTGGCGCCCCAGTTCCGCATCGTCGAGATCGTCCAGCTGCGCGCCCGTCATCACTGCCCCAGGCGCAATCCCCACTTGCCCGGCAATCGCCAGGGCCGTCGCCGGATAGTCGCCGGTGATCATGACAATTCGGATTCCGGCCTGCTGAAGCTGGCGGACTGCCCCGGGCGCCGATGGCCGCACAGGGTCCGCCAGGCCGGCAAGGCCGCGCCAGGTGAAATCGAATTGATGCTGGCTTTCAGGCAAATTGCCGCCAATCCAGCTCGCCTCGGCAATTCCCAGCACTCTCAGGCCTCGCGCCGCCATCTCGTTTGCGGCCTGCTCCAAGGCCTGGACGGCATCCGGTTGCATGCCGCAAAGTTCGGCAATGGCTTCGGGCGCGCCCTTGGCCGCGATAACCAGTTCATCCCCGGCGCCATTGCGCCAAGCATGCGAAACAGCCATCAGTTCGGGTGAGAGCCCATATTGACGCGTCAGCTTCCAGTCCTCGCCCGACTGCCGGTTCGCCAAGTCGCCCTTCAGGCGTGAGCCTAGCTCGTGAAACGCGATTTCCATCGGGTCGACCGGCCGTTCGAGCGACGACAGGATGCCGAGCGTGGCGAGTCCAGAATATTCATCGGGCACGAACTGTCCGGACTGCCCGCGGGTCGAGAATATGCTCCCGTCGGCCAGACGCAATTCAACGACTTCCATCCGGTTCTGCGTCAAGGTTCCGGTCTTGTCGGTGCAGAGAACAGTCGCCGCGCCGAGCGCCTCGATCGCCGCGCCGCGCCTGGTCAAGACCCGCGCGCGCGACATGCGCAGCGCGCCCATCGCCATGAACATCGTCAGCACCACAGGGAGTTCTTCGGGCAACATCGACATGCCGAGCGCGATTCCGGCAAGACTGGCTTCGAGCCAGCCGCCGCGCAGCAAGCCATAGAGCAGCACCGCCAACAGGCTGACAGCGAGGCCGAAAGCGGCCATGAACTGAACCAGACGGCGAGTCTGCACCCTGAGGCGCGGCGACTGCCGTTCAAGACTGGCCAGTGAGAGGCCAATTGCTCCCATGCGGCTGCGCGATCCGGTGGCGGTGACTTGCATCAATCCGCTCCCGCTGACGGTGAGCGTTCCGGCAAAGGCATAGGCCAGTCCGTCACCTCCCGGAGCAGGCGATTGATCGGGTTTGGCGCCAGTTAGCGGAACCTTGGCGACCGGCACCGATTCGCCAGTGAGCAAACCTTCGTCCGCCTGCAATCCCTGACCTGACACAATCCAGCCATCGGCCGCGATACGGTCACCCGCGTCGAGCTCGAGAATGTCCCCGCGCACCACACTACGCGCGGGGATGGCCATGCGTACTCCGTCGCGCAGCACTCTTGCCTGCGGAGCGCTGAGTTCGCCCAGGGCCTGGATCGCCCTCTCGGTGCGTGCTTCCTGAACAAGAGTGATCACCACGGTGAGGCCCGCAAATGCCAGCAGGACCAGCGCCTCGTGCATATCGCCTAGGGCTAGGTAAATTAGGCCGGCGGCGATCAGCAGCGCCAGCATCGGCTCTGTGGCGACAGAGCGCGCGATGGCGAGAAAAGACCGGGAACCGCCGCTGGGCAGCAGGTTCTCACCTTCGGCGGCCAGCCGCCTTTCCGCTTCGGCCTGGGTCAATCCGGGGAAGGCAGTTGGCATTTGTGTCCCGGCCATGATCTGTTTCAATGCCGCGATAGCGGCAACATGCCGCGCCCGCTATTGCGATCGGGCCGAAGCGACCGGTTGGGTCATTTTCATGCATGGTGCGCGGAAACCGCACGCAGCGCTTCCGCACAAAGCAACGCCGTTCCCTGCGCGGCGACATCGCCGAGGCTGAGCATGCCAACCAGGCGGCGATGTTCGTCGATCACAGGCAGACGGCGGATCTGCTTGCGCTCCATGATGCGGATGGCGTCGTCCAGTTCCTCGTTGGCGGAGCAATATACAATCGGTTCGCTCATCACGTCGCGTGCGGTCAGCTGCAAAGGATCGGCCATGCCGGAAAGGCCGCGGACGACGATATCGCGGTCGGTCACCATGCCGATCAGCCGGTCCTTGTCACCAATCGGAATGGCGCCGATGTCTTCCTTGCGCATGCGCTCGGCGACATCGGATATGGGCGCATCCGGATCGATCCAGCTGGCGCCGTGATGCATGACTTCCTTGACTTTCATCGCAACCTCCATGCGCTGTGTGGCACGGATAAGCTGGCGCAAGATGAGCCAGGTTGAGCGCAATCAAGCCATGGTCGGGATTCGCGCCACATAGGTAATATAACCTGATGTCAGGTCGCGCCAGGGCCCCTAGCTCCAATCCGACTCAACTATTCAGGTTCGGATCGCACATGCTGTCAGTTGCCGCCGCCACCTACCGGCCTCAGGCCATCGCCATGCCGGCAAGCGCGGGCGAAGTGCTGTTCTTCGAAGGCGACCCTAGCGAATATGTATACGAACTGCGCGACGGGATCGCACGAGGCGTGAATATTTCCGCCGAAGGCGAACGGCAGATCACAGCATTCTTCTTCGCCGGGGACCAGATCGGGTTGCCAGTGGCCGAAAGCTACCGCTTCACTGCGGAAGCAGTCACAAATCTCCACTTTGTCAGACATTCACGCGTGAAGTGGCATGAGGCATTGATTCGCAGTTGCCGTGACGAGGGCCGGCTCCTGCCGTCGATCTGCGCTGAACAGGATCCGATCTTCAGGCGTGGCATCATCATCGGGCGCAACGGCGTTCTGACGCGGATCAGCGCCTTCCTGGTGTCGGTGATCGACCGGTTGCCGGAATCGGAAGGGTCGCTCTTGTTTCCATT
>JBFWSE010000036.1:0-29346 GCA_050248535.1 Novosphingobium sp. | reverse complement strand
TAGAAAATATCCATCGCCTTGGTGACGAGGGTCTTCTGGATATCGGGGAAGTGGACGTCGATGATCGCCTGCATGGTCTCGCGATCGGGGAACTCGATGTAGTGGAAGAAGCAGCGGCGCAGGAAGGCGTCGGGCAGTTCCTTTTCGTTGTTCGAGGTGATGATCACAAGCGGGCGCTCTTTCGCCGCGATGCGTTCGCCGGTTTCGTAGACGTCGAACTGCATGCGATCGAGTTCCTGCAGCAGGTCGTTGGGAAACTCGATGTCGGCCTTGTCGATCTCGTCGATGAGGAGGACCGGGTGCTTCTCCGACGTGAAGGCATCCCACAATTTGCCGCGCTTGATGTAGTTGGAAATGTCGTGAACCCGCTCGTCGCCCAGCTGGCCGTCGCGCAGGCGAGCGACCGCGTCGTATTCATAGAGGCCCTGCTGTGCCTTGGTGGTGCTCTTGACGTTCCATTCGATCAGTGGCGCGTCGAGGGCGGAGGCAACCTCCTGCGCCAGCACGGTCTTGCCGGTGCCCGGCTCGCCTTTCACCAGCAGCGGCCGCCGCAGCAGCAGCGCGGCGTTGACCGCCACTTTCAGGTCCTCGGTCGCTACGTAACTGCTGGTGCCTTCGAAACGCTGCATTGTCTTGTCCTGCCGTTAGCTGTGAGGCGGCGTTAGGCAGGGCCGTGCGGCGAGGCAAGAGCGTTTGGTTGGCGCGGCGGGCCTCCCGGCGGCTAAATGCTGTTCAGCAATCCCGCTATCGCTCCGCCGGCGGTCGCGGCGAGCCGCTGCAGGCCTATCGTCACTGCCCGGTTCGCCTCGACCCGGCTCAACTCGGCGAGCGAGGCCAGCACGGCTTCGCTCGCGTCGCGCTGGATGCGCAAGAGCATCGCGGCTTCGTCGGTGTCAATCTGGCCGCTGGAAAGCAGGGCGGCAATCCGGGCGATCGAGGAGGCCAGCTGCTCCGCTTCGGTTTGGGCCAGGGCTTTAACCCTGGCTGAGGCATCGCGCAGCGAAATGAGCAGGCTGGCGGTGAGTTCGCTCGCCATGGTGACGGTTTCGACCGGCATTACTTGGCTCATTGCGGGGTCTGGCTGGTGGCGATGGCGGCGCTGGCGCGGGCTATGGCATCGGCGTTCAGCATGATTGCATCGGGCGGCAGACAAGGCCCCGCCGGATCGGCCAGATCCGCAGAAGCAAGCCGGTGGCTTTCGCGGACATGAGCGATCGCCTGTGTCAGGGCGCGGCTGGCCTCGACAAGCATCGGGCTTGCATGCGTAGTGCCGACGCGCGCCTGAAGTTCGCCAGAAAGGGCATCGAGCCTGTCATAGGCCTGGCTGTTCTGGCCGTAGCCGCAGTCTGGCGCCGCCTTTCCGCCAAGCACTCCAAAGAATGTGGCTGCCTCTGTGTGTATGGCATTGGCCAGCATGGCGGCTTGTGAATCCTGCCGGGCAAGGAGCGTGGCGCAGGCGGCGAGGGGCGCCGCCAGGCAGAGCACTGTCAAATATCGCATGGTTCGTCTCCGGCCGGCTGCGGGCCTTCCCGAGTCCGGACGCGAATCCCGCTATCGAAGCCGTATGTGTGTAGGAAAGCTATTTATTTCCAACACTTTGTTGGATTTCACGCCGAGGCCCCCGCGCCAGCCGCCCATCGACAAGCTCAGGATGAGCGGTGTCTGGCGGCCAGCGCGGGGGTGCGGGGCTCCGGCGTCAGGCGGCGGGGGCCGGACCCGCGGGCGCGGCGGGGGAGTGGGCATCCGCCGCGGTCTCGGTCAACAGGCGCTTGGCCTTGCGGAAGCGCAGGAACATGATCAGCCCGGCCAGAGGCAGCAGCCAGGGCAGGGCATAGCCCAGGCCGATCATCAGCAAAGTCATCAGCGACGAGAAGCTGGCCCAGCTTGCGCTGGCGGCCTTGCTGAACCCGCCACCGCCAGCGGCAATGCCCTGGCTGGCATAAGTGAAGCTGACCGGGGTGGTGGCGATTGAGGCCTCCTTGTCGCGGCGGTTCTGCGCTTCGCCTTGCAACTGCTGCTGCAACTGTTCGATCCTGCCGGTGAGTTCGACGCGCTCGGCACTGGTCAGGCCCTTGGCGTTGAGCCGCGCCTGAAGCCGTTCGACTTCGGCCTGGATCGCCGCGCTGTTTTCCTGGCTGAGCACAATATCGTCACCGGCATTCTCGCCATTGACCAGGGCATGATCGAGCGCGCCGTCGGCCTTCTCGACCGCATCGACCGCATCGGCGCCAAAGCGGTGGGCAATGTCGGGGGCAAGCAGGAAATCGAGGCGGGCGCTGGCTTCGTCCGCATTGGGCTGTTCGAAGGTCATGCCGGTAATGCGGCAGCGCGAGGTGCCGAGCCGTTCGCAGGCCATGGCATGCTTTTGCTGGACGTCCGAAATGGCCTTGGCGGGAAGCGTGAAGGCATAGGAATATGTGAAGGCAACGCCGGGCGCCGCAGCGCCTCCGATATCGGGCAAAGAGGCGCCGGCGGCATCGGCGGCTTCTCTTGCTGCGGGGGCAGCGGAAGCAGCATCGGCTGCTGTTTCCTGAGTGGCCGCCTTATCGCTGGGCGCTTTGGAACAGCCGGCCACCATCAACAGGGCGGTGGAGGCGAGGGCGAGTGTGAGGGTACGGGTGTTACGCATGATATGGCACTCCCAAAAGTCCGCCTGGGGGGAGGCGGTTTCGTCACATCTACCGAATCAGTAGACTTTTTCTTTCTATCGATTCAGTTGAGATTTGCAACGACGAAACGTGCTTCACACACGATAAGTTGATTGCCTAGGTTAGCATCGCCACATTTTCGCCGCATTTCTGCGACGTTTGCTCAGCCCTTGGCCTTGCGGGCGATGGCGCTCAGGCCCTTGGTGAGCTGGAAAAGGCCGTTGAGCCGGGCCGCAGGATCGCCCCAGACGCGGGTAATGGCGATCTTGTTGTCGGGGCGCAGCTTGATCGTCCCCTCGAGTCGCTGGGCATAAGCGACGAGGCCCATCGGGTCCGGGAACTCATCGTTATGGAAGGTGACCAGCGAACCCTTGGCGCCAACGTCGATCTTGGCGATATTCGCCGCGATGGCCTGGTGCTTGATCTCGATAAGCTTGACCAGATTGGCGGTCGCCTGGGGGAGCGGGCCGAAACGGTCGATCATTTCGGCGGCCATGGCTTCGATTTCGCCCGCATTCTCGGCATCGTTGAGCCGGCGGTAGAGCGCCATGCGCACCGCAAGGTCGGGCACATAGTCCTCCGGGATCATGATCGGCGCATCGACAGTGATCTGCGGGCTCAGCGCCGAGCGTTCGCGCTCAAGCCCGAAATCGCCTGCCTTGGCCGCCAGGATCGCATCCTCGAGCATCGACTGATAGAGTTCGAAGCCGACTTCGCGGATGTGGCCCGATTGCTCGTCGCCCAGCAGATTGCCCGCGCCGCGAATGTCGAGGTCGTGGCTGGCAAGCTGGAAGCCGGCGCCCAGGCTATCGAGATCGCCCAGCACCTTGAGCCGCTTTTCCGCCACTTCCGACAAGATGGTATCGGGCGGCGTCGTCAGATAGGCATAGGCGCGCAATTTGCTCCGCCCGACACGGCCACGCAGCTGGTAAAGCTGCGCGAGGCCGAAACGGTCGGCGCGGTATATGACGATGGTGTTGGCGCTGGGGATGTCGAGCCCGCTCTCGACGATGGTAGTCGAAAGCAGCACGTCGTATTTGCCCTCGTAAAAGGCGCTCATCCGCTCTTCGACTTCGCTTGGCGACATCTGGCCATGGGCGGCAACAAATTTGATCTCGGGCACGGTGTTGCGCAGCCATTCCTCCAGATCGGGCATGTCGGCGATGCGGGGGACGACGATGAAGCTCTGCCCGCCGCGATGATGTTCGCGCAGCAAGGCCTCGCGCATCACCATATCGTCCCATTCCATCACATAGGTGCGCACTGCCAGGCGATCGACCGGTGGCGTCTGGATGGTGGAGAGTTCGCGCAGGCCCGACATGGCCATCTGGAGCGTGCGCGGAATCGGCGTGGCGGTCAGCGTCAGCACGTGAACATTGTCGCGCAGCTGCTTGAGGCGTTCCTTGTGGACCACGCCGAAGTGCTGTTCCTCGTCGACGATGACGAGCCCGAGGCGTTTGAAACTCAGGCTCTTGGCCAGCAGCGCATGGGTGCCGACGACAATGTCGGTGGTTCCAGCTGCCAGCCCCTCGCGTGTGGCTTTGGCCTCTTTTTCGCCCACCAGCCGCGACAGGCGGCCGATCTCCAACGGAAAGCCCGAAAAGCGCTCGACGAAGCCCTTGTGGTGCTGGCGCGCGAGCAGAGTGGTCGGCGCGATCAGCGCGACCTGCTGCCCCGCCATGGCGGCGACGAAGGCGGCGCGCAGGGCCACCTCGGTCTTGCCGAAACCGACGTCGCCGCAGACCAGCCGGTCCATCGGCTTGCCCTCGGCGAGATCGGCCAGCACCTGCTCGATGGCGCGGTCCTGATCCTCGGTTTCCTCCCAGGGGAAACGCTCGGCGAACTGGTCGTAGCTGGCTTGCTCGGGCAGCATGACCGGTGCCTGACGCAGGGCGCGGGCCGCGGCGGTGCGCAGCAATTCATGCGCGATTTCGCGGATGCGTTCCTTCAGTTGCGCCTTGCGCCGCTGCCAGGCCTCGCCGCCCAGCTTGTCGAGCGCGACGTGGGTGTCTTCGCTGCCGAAGCGGCTCAGCACGTCGATGTTCTCGACCGGGATGTAAAGCTTGTCGCCCCCGGCATAGGACAGCATCACGCAGTCGTGGGGGCTCTTGCCGACCGGAATCGATTGCAGGCCTTCGTAGCGCCCGATGCCGTGGTCCATGTGGACCACCAGGTCGCCCGGAGTGAGCGCGGACAGCTCGGCGAGGAAGGCGTCGGCGTCCTTGCGGCGTTTCTTGCGGCGCACCAGCCGGTCGCCGAGAATGTCCTGCTCGGTAACCAGCTCCAGATCGGCATTGGCGAAACCGCTTTCGAGCGGAAGCACCAGAGCGACGGGCCGGCCTTTCGCGGCAAGGCCGAGCGCTTCCTGCCAGCTATCGGCAAGCAGCGGCTCCTGCTTCCCGGCCTCGCCGAGAATCGAGACGATGCGGGCACGGCTGCCGGTGGAATAGGCGGCGATCAGCGGCTTGCGGCCTTGCGTGGCGATCCCCGCGAGATGCTTCGCCGCCGCCTCGTAGACATTGTCCCCGCGACCACGCTCGGGCGTGAAATCGCGGCTGCTGGAAAAGCCGAAGTCGACGATGGAAGCGCTGTCCGGCTGGGCGAAGATGTCAGCCTTGTGGATCGGCCACTGGGCGGTGCGCCCGGCCATTTCATCGCGGGTGAGATAAAGCGCGGCAGGTTCGAGCGGGCGATAGGACCCTGCGGCCTTGCCCGAAGTGTCAGAGCGTGCGGCGTAATAGTCGGCGACATCGGCGAGCCGCTCTTCGGCTGCGCCCAGAGCGCCGCTGTCGATGACCATGAGGTCGTCAGATGTCAGGTGATCGAACAGCGTTTCCAGCCGATCTTCCAGCAAGGGCAGCCAGTGTTCCATCCCCGCCAGCCGGCGTCCGTCACTGACGGCCTGATAGAGCGGGTCGGACGTCGCGGTCGCGCCGAACTGCTCGCGATAGCGTGTACGGAAGCGCTTTATGGTGTCCTCGTCGAGCAGGGCTTCGCTGGCGGGCAGCAGCAGATGTTCCTCGACGGAGCCGGTCGATCGCTGGCTGTTGGGATCGAACAGCCGCAGCACTTCCAGCTCGTCGCCGAAGAAATCGAGCCGCAGCCCCTGTTCAAGGCCCGAAGGAAAAATGTCGAAAATCGAGCCGCGCACCGCGAACTCACCCGCATCCGCCACGGTATCGGTGCGCGAATAGCCCTGGCGCTGGAGCAGCGCGATCAGGCTTTCCCGGCCAATTTCCATGCCAGGCTTGAGCAGCCGCACCGATTCACGAATGCGGAACGGAGTGAGCGTGCGCTGGAGCAGGGCATTGATCGTGGTGACCAGCAGTTGCGGCCCTTGTGGCGCGGCCTGGAGCCGGTGCAGCGCCGCCAGCCGTTTCGCGCTGACCGACAAGGCCGGGCTGGCGCGGTCGTAGGGCAGGCAGTCCCAGGCGGGAAAGTCGATCACGTCGAGTTCGGGTGCGAAGAAGTGCGCGGCATCGGCCACGGCGCGCATCGCTGCGTCGTCCGGCGCGACGAACACGGCGCGCCCTTTCGCCGCCCTTGCGAGGTCCGCCATAACCAGCGGTTGCGCGCCCCGGGCGATGGAAGAGAGCGTCAGCGGCGCCTCGGCAGAGAGGATTTTCGAGAGATCGGGCATGGTTCGGGCAATACAAATTGCCCCGCGGGCCGATTTCGGGGCCTGCGGGGTGGGGATCGGGACGCTTAGGCGGATATACGCCCGATGCGCAACCGCGCTGGCTCAAGATATCAGGCGATGGCGAATGATCTCACACGAAGACACGAAGATGTCGTGCCTTCGCCAAAGCAGCTTTGGCAATCCAGCCGTTCCGCAAATTGCAGCCTCTGCATGGCGGAGCGAGCCTCCGGCTGGATTCGACAGCTTCGTGCCTTGGTGTGAAACCTTGTGGCCGCAGTCCGGAAAAATCAGCCCGGAATCTCCACATAATCCAGCCGCAGCATCGCATCCATCAGCGCGCCTTGATAGCGCTCCGGCACCGGCAATGTCCCCAATGCCCAGGCCATCACGTCGGCATCGTCCTCGTCGAGCAGCGCCTCGAACCAGGCCACTTCCTCCTCGCGCCATTGGCCCGAAAAGCGATCGAAGAAGCAGCCCATGGTATAGTCGCTCTCGCGCGTGCCGCGGTGCCAGGCGCGGAATTTCAGGCGCTTCAGGCGCGTGGTCATATCCATGCCGCTGCCGCTAGGCGACGGCGGCGCGCCGGGCAAGCCTAACCCTTTTCACGCAGCGCGTTGAGAATTTGCGCGGGCGGCTTGCCGGTCAGATCCTTGTGCACTTCCTTGAGCAGCGCCCGTTCGGTCTGCTTGTGATAGTGCCGCCGCATCTCGCCCAGGGTGCGCGGGGCGGCGAAGACAACGAGATTGTCGATCTTGTGGCCCAGCACCTGGCTGTTGAGCCAATTCACCGCCGCGATGGCATGGGCATCTTCGGCCACCTGGCGGTCGGCATGGTTGCCCGCGCTGGAATGGTGACCGCCGCCGCTGTGGTTGTGTGTGTCCAGCTTGGGCACGGGCAGGGCGGCCAGTTCGGGCGCGGCCTCGTCGCCGGCATTGCGGTAGAGTTCGAAGTGGGCGCCATCGACGAGCGCGACGACAGTGCCATGGGGCAATAACATTTGATTCTCCTGACTTGCGACCCAGCATCACGAGCACGCGGTGGGCATGCCTGCCATGCGCTGTGTCAAAAAGTGGCAAGGGGATTGTTCAATCGAAGCGATTTCGCGCTAGAAGGCCATAATGCGCCCCGACCGGCTCAACACCCTGTTCGCCGAAGCCGCCAGCCTCAAGGGCGTCGGGCCGCAATTGGCCAAGCCGATGGAGCGGCTGGGGCTGACGCGCGTCAAGGACCTGGCCTATCACTTGCCCGACCGGTTCGTGCAGCGCCGTGCCGTCGCCGATCTCGACGAGGCTTCGGTCGGCGAGAACATCGTTGTCGCGCTGACGCCGGTGGAATACCGCAGTTCGGCCGGGCGGGGCCCGTTCCGTGTGCTGGCCGCCGATGGGCCGGGCAATATCTGCGCGATTACCTATTTCGGCCGCAATACCGGCTGGGCGAAAAAGCAGCTGCCGCTGGGCGAAAAGCGCTGGATCGCCGGGCGGCTCGACCAGTACGACCGCTTCCTGCAGATCGTCCATCCCGACCATGTTTCTGATGAGAGTGCGTCCGCGCTCGGCCAATTGGTCGAACCGGTCTATCCGCTGTCCGAAGGCCTGACGCAGGGCCGCATGGCGGCACTGGTGCAACAGGCATTGCAGCTCGTGCCCGAATTGCCCGAATGGATCGAGCCTGGCCTGCTCGACCGGATGAAGTGGCCCGACTGGCGCGATGCGCTGCAACTGGCCCACAAGAGCGATCATGCCGAGGCGCGCGAGCGGCTGGCCTACGACGAACTGCTGGCCAACAGCCTGGCGCTGATGCTGGTGCGCAATGCCAACCGCGCGCACACCGGCTCAACCTTGACCGGCGACGGGCACTTGCGGACCAAGCTTGATCTGCCTTTCGCGCTGACGGGCGCGCAGCGCCGCTCGATCCAGGAGATCGAGGGTGACATGGCGCAGGCCGCGCCGATGCTGCGGTTGCTGCAGGGCGATGTCGGTTCGGGCAAGACGGTGGTGGCGCTCGAATCCATGCTGTTGGCGGTCGAGGCCGGGGCGCAGGCGGCCCTGCTGGCGCCGACCGAAATCCTCGCCCGCCAGCATTTCGAAACCCTGCGCAAAATGGCCGCGCCGACTGGCGTCGAAATTGCCCTGTTCACCGGCCGCGACAAGGGCAAGGCGCGCGAGGCGATCCTGATGGGGCTGATGGACGGCTCCATCCAGATCGTCGTCGGTACTCACGCGATCTTTCAGGATGCGGTCAGCTACAAGAACCTCGCCATGGTGGTGATCGACGAGCAGCACCGCTTCGGCGTCGGCCAGCGGCTGATGTTGACGCAGAAAGGCAGGCGCACGCCGCACTGCCTGGCCATGACCGCAACCCCGATCCCGCGCACGCTCACTCTGGCGCAATATGGCGAAATGGATGTGTCGCGGCTCGACGAGATGCCGCCCGGCCGCCAGCCGATCGACACGCGGGTGGTCGCCATCGAGCGGATGGGCGATGTGGTCTCGGCCGTGGCGCGGCATCTGGAGAGCGGGCAGCAGGCGTACTGGGTCTGCCCGATGGTGCGCGAAAGCGAACAGGATGATTTGGCCGCCGCCGAAGCGCGGTACGCTGAGTTGAAGACACGATTCGGCGATCAGGTGGTACTGGTCCACGGCCAGCTAAAGCCCGAACTCAAGGACGCGGCGATGGAGCGTTTTGTGCGCGGCGAGGCGAAGCTGCTGGTCGCGACGACGGTGATCGAAGTCGGTGTCGATGTCCCCAATTCAACGCTGATGGTAATCGAGCAGGCCGAGCGTTTCGGCCTGGCCCAGCTGCACCAGTTGCGGGGCAGGGTAGGGCGAGGCGAGGGCAAGTCGACCTGCCTCCTGCTGCGCAGCATCGAGCTTTCCGAAGTCGCCCGCGAGCGGCTGGCCCTGATGCGCGAGACGCAGGACGGCTTCC
The DNA here is from genome assembly GCA_050248535.1 of Novosphingobium sp. Classification (GTDB taxonomy): domain Bacteria; phylum Pseudomonadota; class Alphaproteobacteria; order Sphingomonadales; family Sphingomonadaceae; genus Novosphingobium. Next base: position 20,130 of record JBFWSE010000036.1, on the reverse strand, counting down.
GCCTTGCCGAGGAAGACCTGCGCCTGCGCGGTGGCGGCGAACTGCTCGGCACGCGCCAGTCAGGGGACACGCCTTTCCGCGTCGCCAGCCTCGAACAGATTACAAGGCTGCTGCCCCTGGCCCACGACGACGCAAGGCTATTGATCGAACGCGATGGCGGGCTGACCGGAGAACGGGGTGAAGCAGCCCGGCTGCTGCTCTACCTGTTCGAGCGCGACTGGGGCGTGCAACTGCTGCGGGGCGGGTGACGGCCATGGTGCTCGATCGCCTGCGGGCTTGGGCCCATGCGCTAAAGCGCAATGTTCTGGTGCTGTGGCTCGCTGCGCGCAACCCGCGGGTTCCGGTTTCGGCCAAGCTGCTGGCCGCACTGGTAGCCGGTTACGCGCTCAGCCCGATCGATCTCATTCCCGATTTCGTGCCCATTCTGGGTCTGCTGGACGACTTGCTGCTGGTACCGGCAGGGATATGGCTGACGCTTAGGCTGATTCCCGGCGATCTCGTTGCGGAGTTGCAGGCTGCGGCTGCGGATCATGGCTGGCCTGCGCCCTCGCGCCGGGCCGCGGCGGTCATTGTTGCAATCTGGCTTGCACTGACGCTTGCGCTTGCGGCTTTGCTCTATTCGGGCAATTCAGGCTGACCAATTGGGGAGAGAGCCGTATGCCGATCGATGACCAGCCAGCCAGCGACGATCCCTACATCGCCCTGGTCGATCCCGAACTGCGCGAAGCGGCACTGATGATGCGCGCCAACACCCAGCAATTCACCCCGATGAACAAGCGAAAGCTGGCGATGCGGCGGCGGATGACCGAGGCGATGACCCAGCCTCCATTGCCCGCGCCGGCCTATGCCGAACACCGGGCCATGCGGCCGGACGGCGGCGAAGTGGCTTTCCTTGTCGTCAATGCCAGACCCGGTGCGCAGGGGCCGGGAATCCTGCACATCCACGGCGGCGGCTATACCAACAGCTCGGCGCTCGGTTCGCTCCCCTTGATCCAGACGCTGGCGCTGGAGCTCGATTGTCCGGTGGTGACAGTCGAATACCGGCTGGCCCCGGAGACGATCTGGTCCGGCTCGCTGGAAGACAATTACGCCGCTTTGCTATGGATGCATGCCCATGCCGCGGAGATAGGCGTCGATCCCGCGCGAATTGCTGTCATGGGGGAAAGTGCCGGGGGCGGACACGCAGCATTGCTCACGCTGGCCGTGCGCGACCGGGGCGAAGTGTCGCTCGCTTTCCAGGCGCTGATCTATCCGATGATCGACGACCGCGCCGGCACTTCGCGCCAGCTGGCCGAACACATCGGCTGGTTCGGCTGGAGTCCGGAATTGAACCGCTTCGGCTGGCAGAGTTTCCTCGGTTGCAAACCGGGCGGGCGCAAGGTTCCGGTTGAGGCTGTCCCGGCGCGGGTGGCGGATCTTTCCGGCCTGCCGCCTGCCTTCATTGGCGTTGGCGGGCTCGATCTCTTCGTCGAGGAAGATGTCGAATACGCCAGGCGGCTCAATGCCGCCGGAGTGCCGACCGAACTGCTGGTGATGCCCGGCGCCTTCCACGGGTTCGACATGTTCATTCCCGACGCGGCGATTTCGCGGCGGTTTACCGAAGCCAAGGTCGCGGCACTGCGAAGGGGGCTGGGGATGGGTTGAAGGGGGACTGCCGGAACCGGGATCGGGGCGTTTGTGAGAGCGCCCCTCGCTTGCGGTCGGGCGTTTTTCGGGAAACAGTCCGCCGGACTGTTTCATTTTCCGAAAAACTGGTCGGGGAAAGAGGATTCGAACCTCCGGCCCCTGCCTCCCGAAGACAGTGCTCTACCAGGCTGAGCTATTCCCCGACCGATCGTTCACCCTACCGCCAAATAACGCTGGAGGAGGGCGAGGCAGGAGCGCGCCTATAGGGATCGATGCGCGGGGTGGCAAGCCTCTCCCCTCCCGCTTGCGGGAGGTGGCGGGGGAGGGCTTGTTTTTCTGCACCAAATAACAGCCCCACCCCTAACCCCTCCCGCAAGCGGGAGGGGAAAATGGGGTCGATTTCATCTACAATAAGTCTATTGATTTGACATGGCCAGCGCTGCCCAAAATCTCGATTCTCCCGGCGAACGCCATTGGGAATGGCAGTATCTCGACCTCATGCGTCGCATCTGGGAGGAGGGCGACGAGCGAGTCGACCGCACTGGAGTCGGCACCCGGTCGGTGTTCGGGGCGGAATTGCGGTTCGATCTGTCGGACGGCGCAGTGCCTTTGCTCACTACGAAGCGAGTCTTCTGGAAGGCGGCGGCGCGCGAATTCCTCTGGTTCCTCACTGGCGAAACCAACATTCGCCCGCTGTGTGCCCAAGGCGTCGAGATTTGGACCGACTGGCCGCTTGCCCGATACCGCAAGGAAAGCGGGGTAGACATTTCGCGCGCGGACTTTTCGAAGCGAATCGTAGAGGATGAGGCCTTTGCCTTGCAGTGGGGCGATCTCGGCCCGGTCTATGGCAAGCAATGGGTCGATTGGCCGGTCTACGAGGATGCGGAGGAAGGCCTCTATCGCAAGCGCCCGCAAGGCGTGAACCAGGTGGCGCAAGTGGTCGAGAGCCTGCGCACCAATCCCGGCAGCCGCCGGCACATCGTCGAGGGCTGGAACGTGGCCGAGCTAGACCAGATGGCGCTGCCGCCGTGCCACAAGAGCTACCAGTTCCACGTTTCGGACGGCAATCGCTTGTCCTGCCTGCTGTACCAGCGCAGTTGCGACGTCGCTCTGGGACTGCCGTTCAACCTGTTCGGCGCGGCTTTGTTCACCCGGATGCTGGCGCAGCAATGCGATTTGGCGCCGGGCGAACTGGTATGGATGGGTGGAGACGTTCACCTCTATCTCAACCATGCCGGGCTGGTCGAAGAACAGCTGTCGCGCCAGCCTTCCGGCATGGCGAGCCTGACCATCGGGCGGCGGCCGGAATCGATCTTCGGCTACCGTATCGAAAACTTCGAAGTGAGTGGCTATGCCCCGCAGGCCCACATTTCGGCGCCGGTGGCGGTGTAATTGACTGGCGATAGGCATTGAAATAATATAACTCGACTTTATAACTTTCCGTCTCGGATGGGAGAAGGCGAAAGATGGCCAAGCGGCCGGCGAGGCAGACACGGCGCGGCAGCAATATGCCGCAGCTGTCGCTTCACGTGCCCGAGCCGCATTACCGGCCCGGCGACAAGGTGGATTACTCCTGGCTCCCGATCCCACCAGCGGGCAAGCAGCCCAAGCCTGACGAAAGTTGCCCGGCTGCCGAAACCCATCCGCTCTGCCTCGATCTTGTCCGCGTGCTCGATGAGCATAACGAGGCTGTCGGCCCCTGGGATCCCAGGCTCGATCCCGATACCCTGCGCCGCATGCTTCGCGTCATGGCGCTCACGCGGGCCTTCGATGAGCGCATGTTCCGCGGCCAGCGGCAGGGCAAGACCAGCTTCTACATGAAGTGTACCGGGGAAGAAGCCGTCTCGGTCGCCGCGGCTTTCGCGCTGGCCGACGATGACATGGTCTTCCCCTCCTATCGCCAGCAGGGCATCCTGATTTCGCGCGGCTATCCGCTGGTCGAGATGATCAACCAGATCTATTCGAACCGCGCCGACCGGTTGAAGGGGCGCCAGTTGCCGATCATGTATTCGGCGCGCGACTATGGCTTCTTCACCATTTCGGGCAATCTCGCGACCCAGTTCCCGCAGGCGGTCGGCTGGGCCATGGCCTCGGCGATCAAGGGCGACACGCGCATCGCCACCGGCTGGATCGGCGAGGGATCGAGCGCCGAGGGCGATTTCCACGCGGCAATGACATTCGCGGCGGTCTACGACGCGCCAGTCGTGCTCAACGTGGTCAACAATCAGTATGCCATTTCCAGCTTTTCCGGCTTTGCCGGGGCCGAGCGCACTACCTTCGCGGCGCGCGCGATCGGTTATGGCATTGCCGGCCTGAGAGTCGATGGCAACGATGCGCTGGCAGTCTATGCCGCCATGCAATGGGCCGCCAACCGCGCCCGGGCAAACATGGGCCCGACCTTAATCGAATATTTCACTTACCGCGCCGAGGCCCATTCCACTTCCGATGACCCCACAGCCTACCGTTCGGCGCAGGAACGCGAGGAATGGCCGCTGGGCGATCCGATCACCCGGCTGAAGCGCTACCTGATCGCACGCGGCGAGTGGTCGATAGAACAGCAGGAGGAAATGGACCGCGAAGTGGCCGAGGAAGTCCGCCTGGCGACCAAGGAGGCGGAAAAGAACGGCATTCTCGGCCATGGCCTGCACCATCCGTTCCACACCATGTTCGAGGACGTGTACGAAGAGCTGCCCTGGCACCTTGAGGAACAGGCCGAACAGGCGATTCGCGAGCGGCGGATAAAGTGGCCGGAGTGGAAGGAATGACGGTCGAGGAAACGCCGCTCTCGCTGCACGATGCGCCGACCAAGCGGATGAACATGATCGAGGCGATCAACGATGCGCTAGACATCATGCTCGAACGCAATCCCAACGTAGTGATCTTCGGCGAGGATGTTGGCTATTTCGGCGGCGTGTTTCGCGCGACGGCGGGGTTGCAGGCGAAGTACGGCTCCAGCCGCGTGTTCGACACGCCAATCAACGAGTGCGGCATCATCGGCGTGGCGGTCGGCATGGGGGCTTATGGCCTGCGCCCCGTGCCGGAAATCCAGTTCGCCGACTATATTTATCCCGGCTTCGATCAGCTCGTCTCCGAAGCAGCGCGGCTGCGCTATCGCTCGGCGGCGGAATTCATCGCGCCGATCACCGTACGTGCGCCGTTCGGCGGCGGGATCTTCGGCGGGCAGACGCACAGCCAGTCGCCAGAGGCGATTTTCACGCATGTCGCCGGCCTCAAGACCGTGATCCCTTCGACGCCCTTTGAGGCCAAGGGCCTGCTGATCTCGGCGATCGAGGACAATGATCCGGTGATCTTCTTCGAACCCAAGCGCATCTACAACGGCCCCTTCGACGGCTACTACGATCGCCCGGCGAGGCCTTGGAATACCCATTCTGCGAGCGAGGTCCCGGAAGGCTACTATTCGCTTCCACTGGGCAAGGCCCGCACGGTTCGCGAGGGCGAGGCGCTGACTGTGCTGGTCTATGGCGCCATGGTCCACGTCGCCGAGGCCGTGCTGGCGGAAAAGGGGGTGGATGCGGAAATTATCGACTTGCGGACGCTGGTCCCCATCGACATCGAGGCTGTTGAGAAGTCGGTGCAAAAGACAGGGCGCTGCCTGGTGATACACGAGGCGACGCGAACCTCCGGCTTTGGCGCGGAACTGGTCTCGCTGGTTCAGGAGCGCTGCTTCTATTCCCTCGAAGCGCCGATCGAGCGGGTTACCGGCTTCGACACGCCCTATCCGCACAGCCTCGAATGGGCATATTTCCCCGGACCCGTGCGGATCGGCGAGGCGGTCGACCGGCTGTTGGCGAGCTAGGCGCATGGGACGCTACACGTTCCGCCTGCCCGATATCGGCGAAGGCATTGCCCAGGCGGAAATCGTCGCCTGGCATGTCAAGGTGGGCGACCGCATCGAGGAAGACGGCCCGCTGGCCGACATGATGACCGACAAGGCGACCGTGGAGATGGAAAGCCCGGTCGCCGGCGTTGTGGTGGAACTGGCGGGAGAAGAAGGGGACAAGATTCCCATTGGCTCGATGCTGGCGGTGATCGAAGTGGCGGGGGAAGGGGAGAGTGGGGCAGAGACAGGCTCTGCGATCCTTCGACAGGCTCAGGATGAGCGGGGTTCGGATTCGGCGGATAAGATGGTGGGGGGCAAGCCTGCCGCCACATCTACCCTCCAACATACACCCGCTCAGCCTGAGCCTGTCGAAGGCGGCGAACCAACATTCGCCCCGGGTGCGAAGATCCTTGCCGCACCGGCCGTCCGCGCCCGCGCCCGTGCGCTGGGGATCGATCTTGGCCTGGTCCGTCCCGGACCCAGTGGCCGTATAGGGCATGCCGAACTCGACGCTTTCCTCATGGCCCGTGTGGCGGAAAAGCCCGATGGCGCTGTGCCGGCAACACCCGCACCCCAGGCCCTGCTCCCCGGCATGGGCGAGCAGATCAAGGTTATCGGCCTCAGGCGCCGCATCGCCGAGAAGATGGTCGATTCCAAGCGCCACATTCCGCATTTCTCTTATGTCGAGGAATGCGATGTCACCGCGCTGGAAGACCTGCGCGCCGAGCTGAACGGCATGAGAGGGGAGCGCCCTAAGCTCACTCTGTTGCCCTTGCTGATCGCCGCCATCTGCCGCGCTTTGCCGCAATTCCCCATGATCAATGCGCGATATGACGACGCGGCAGGTGTGGTTGCCCGTTACAATTCCGTCCATCTCGGAGTGGCGACGCAAACCGACGGTGGCCTGGTGGTGCCGGTAATCCGTGAAGCGCAGGCCCTGTCGCTGTGGCAGCTGGGGGCCGAAGTGGCCCGCCTCGCCGCCGCTGCCCGCGACGGCAGCGCAAAGCCGGAGGAACTGACGGGATCGACCCTGACGATCACTTCGCTGGGGCCGCTGGGCGGAATCGCGACGACGCCGGTTATCAACCGGCCTGAAGTCGCGATCATAGGCCCCAACAAGATCGTCGAACGGCCGGTCTATGCCAAGGATGGCGTGACGCTTGAACGGCGCAAGCTGATGAACCTGTCGATCAGCTGCGACCACCGCGTGGTCGATGGCTTCGATGCGGCAAGCTTCGTCCAGGCCGTGAAGACATTGCTGGAAAGGCCAGCCATGCTGCTGGCCGGTCAGGCCTAACGAACAATCCCGCTATAGGCGATCTGGCCCGTGCCGCGCGCCGCGCTGTCCGCAGGGATTCGCCAGCGCACATGCGTCACGTCCTCGGGCGTCGCCAGCCTGGTTCCATAGCGCAGCATTCCCAGTCTGCCCCAGGTGCGGCCGCCGTCCGCCGACACTTCGGTATCGTCGCTGGCGCTGGCCTGATAGGCAATCGCGCGGGGGAGAGGGTTGGTCACGGTGAAGCCGCCAATGCCATTGCCGCGCCGCCAGGTGAGTACAGTCACTACCCTGTCGCCGCGCCCGAGCCGGCTTGCCGGTTCGAGACGGCGCACGTCGCCCGGCTTCACATGTTCGACATAGACCGCGCTATCCAGTGAAACCGGCTGATTGGCCCCGGCGGCGGAACCGATCGCGAAAATGGCAAGTGCCACCATGGAGCGCGCGCCGGTTATGGAGCGACAGATATTCATTACCAATGGCCCCCGCCAAACTTCGTCTGGCGGCTTTCTGGCAGCGAGAGCCAAAGATATGGTTAACGTCGCATTTCCGTTGTCCGAGGCAGTTGACAGTACATGGCCGCTGCCCTAGTGGCGCGGCCTTCCCGAGGGGGTTTGGCCCCACAATGCGCGGGTGTAGCTCAGTTGGTTAGAGCGCCGGCCTGTCACGCCGGAGGTCGCGGGTTCGAGTCCCGTCACTCGCGCCACTCGGGAAATCCCGATTTTGCGAACTACCGCCCGGTGCGCGCGCGCAATTGCGCAACGAAAGCGCTGTTCCAGCCCTTTGCCGCGCTTAGCGCCAGTTCTTCATAGGCTTTCTGGTCGATCTGGGCAAAGCCGGTCTGCTTTGAACGCGCCGTCATGCCCAGGCCAAGCAGGGCGTTCACCATGCGCACTCCTCTATTGTCGCTGCGCTGGGTGTCGGTGATTATCGCAAATTGCCGGTCGCTGGTGAACTCGCCGTCCGGAGCATAGTGGAAATCGCCTTCGAGGAACTGTTTGCGGGTAGTGGCGAATATGCGCATGCGGCTGTGGTTGGGATTGATTCCGAAGCGCACGCCGGTCTGCGATGTGGCAGTGAAGCCGAGCGTGCGGTTGCCCTGCGCCCAGGCAAAATCGAACGCCAGATTGGGCATCACCACCATGCTTTGCAGCGTCATCGACAGTTCGGGGGTTCCCATCGAGCCGAATTCGATCTTGGCCAGCGGCGTGTTGCCGCGCACGCCTGTCGCACTGGGTCCGACGACCAGTATCTCCTCGCCGGTCGCGCTGTAGGCCGGCGTGCCCAGCTTGAGCTTGTCGGCCCCCGCGGTGGCGCGCGCGGTTTCGAGCGATACAACCTCGAAGCCGGCGCTCTTGAGCTGGAAAACCAGATCGCTGTAGGCGGCATCGGCAATCCGGATCAGCATCGCATCGTCGATGCCGTCGGCATAGAGTTCGCTCTTCGATGTCGCGCCCGAAGTGCCTCCGCCAAACAATCCGCCGCGCGCCTTGCCCACCGCGACAACCTTGCGCAGCGCGCCGATATTGTAGCCGGCCACGAAGATCTTGTTGGGGAAAATGGCGAACGTGCGGTCCTGCCCTATCCATTTCTTGATCGTGACCGGCATTGCCGGACCTTCGATTCCCTTCTCGGCAGTGGCCTGGGCCGCCTCCGGCTGGGCAGGCGCGGGCGCGCCGGGCGGGGGAGCCTGTTCCGCCATGGCGGCGGCGGGCAGGGCTGCGGCGAGCAGGGCTGAAGAAGCCAGCATTTTCCAATTCATTGGGGCGCCTTTCCTGTGTGCGACGTTGCTACGTCGCAACGGTACAGGAAGGGCGGGGTGAGGAATTGTAAGCCTTGCCCGGTCCCAACAATAGTTCAACGCCAGCGGCCGGTTTCCATCCACTGCAAAAAGCGGCGGAGCGGCGCGATCCAGACGATGCCGAGCACGACATAGACCGGAAACTGCATCAACGCATTCCACCCGCTCAGCAAGGGTGCGACATATCGGGCGACCAGCATGGCATATAGCCCCAGCGCCAGCACCAGCAGCAGCACGCCCAGGGGAATCCGCCATGTCGGTTGCTCGCGCATCAGTCCTGTGCCTCATAGAACCGGCTGGGTGTGACCACGGCGTCCAGCCGCCGGTCGTGCGGTTCGAGTGGCAGGCTCTCGACAAGCTGGCAATCCCAGGCAAGCCCGATCGCCTTGGCACCGGGATGCGCTGCCAGCCAGGCATCGTAGTGCCCTGCACCCTGGCCGATGCGGTCGCAATGGGCAGTGAAGCCGGTGAGGGGCACCACGACCAGGCCGGGCGTCAGCTCGGGCGCATCGTCGCCGGGCTGCGCGATGCGAAAAGGTCCGGCAGTGAGGCTGCTGTCGTCCAACGGATCGCGCCATTCGCGAAAGCGCATCGCATTGCCCCTCCCGGCGAACCAGGGCAGGGCGATGGTTCTGCCGTTCTCGCGAAACCAGTTCGCCCAGGCCCTTGTCGGGGCTTCCGAACCCATGGCGTGGTACAGGCCGATCACGCTGCCTTCCGGAGCCAGTGCCGCCAGCGGGGCCGGCGGGCGCAGGAACAGCAGCGCACGGGTTCCTTCCGGCAAGGCCGCCACATAGTCGCGCCGCTGCTTTCGCAGGGTCTGGCGCAGGAGCTGTTTTTCGGTCGGCTTGTTCATTGCGGTAATAGCGGGTGACGGGACCACCTTGGGTCGGTTGCCTAGAAATCCACTGACGCGTTCACGTCAGGTGGGGACCATATGTGCCGGACCAGGGTCCGACCAGGGACAGCCCCCATAGGATTGCTTATAGCCTCAGGGATGTTCGAACGGCTCGTGCCGGGCAGTACCCGTCGACATCCATGTAGGGACTGCGCGATCAGGCCTCAAGCCGCGATGCGAGATTTTCCAGCCGCATTGCCATCGCTTCGAGCCGGGGCAAGTCGGCGGCAGGCTGGCGCTGTCCGGCCTCGTGCAGGTCGTCGGCCAGCAGCAGGGCCGCAAACAGCAACAGCCGCGATTCGGACTGGCCTGCCGTGTCGCCCATTTCAGCGAGTTTGCCGTCGATCATCCGGCCGAGCTTGGTGACATGGTGTTCTTCGCCATCGGCGCAGGCGACGGTAAAGCTGCGGCCGCCGATATCGAGCGCAACATTGCTCATGCCGAAGATCCGTCAATCAGGCTGTCCAACTGGAGCAGCGCCTGTTCCACTTCGCCGCGTAAGGTGTCGTGCTTGGCCAATAACAGCGTATCGGCGGTGCGCGACCGGTCGGCGGCGCGTTCGATTCGCGCGAGGGCTGATTCGATTCGCGCCCAAACAGCCTGTGCCGGGTCTCCGTCCATGAGCGCGCGGATAGCGCAAAGTCCCCCTCCGGCAAAGCGTTGGGGCACACTTCTTCCACTGTTTGGTGGCGGCCTGACGCAAGGTTCCCCCATTGCATGGTCCCCCTGCGCTTGACCTCGTCTGCCCTCCGCCTAAAGGGGTCCGCACCGAATCGACCTCGCATTTCCGCAGATTTCAGGGAGTTTTCCCCGATGACCCTCGATCCCGCCCGTCTGGGGCCCATGGCAAACGCCATCCGCGCCCTGTCGATGGACGCGGTGCAGGCGGCCCATTCCGGCCACCCCGGCATGCCAATGGGCATGGCCGATGTCGCCACAGTACTCTATTCAAAATACCTGAAATTCGATCCCGCCGCGCCGAAATGGCCGGACCGCGACCGTTTCGTCTTGTCGGCCGGGCACGGCTCGATGCTGATCTACTCGCTGCTGCACCTGACTGGCTATGCCGAGCCGACGATGGAGGACATCCGCAATTTCCGGCAGCTTGGCAGCCCTTGCGCGGGACACCCCGAAAACACCCATCTCGAGGCCGTCGAATGCACCACCGGGCCGCTGGGGCAGGGGCTGGCCATGGCTGTCGGCATGGCGCTGGCAGAACGGCACCTGAACGCTACCTACGGGGACCAACTGGTCGACCACCGCACCTGGGTGGTGGCTGGCGACGGCTGTCTGATGGAAGGCATCAACCACGAGGCGATCGGGCTGGCCGGGCACTTGAAGCTGGGCCGGATGATCGTGCTGTGGGACGACAACGGCATCACCATCGACGGCGGCACCGGCCTTTCGACCAGCGAGGATATTCCGGCGCGTTACCGGGCGACCGGTTGGCATGTCGAAAGCTGCGACGGGCATGATCCGGCCGACATTTCGCGCGCCATCGATGCGGCGTTGGCTGACGAGCGTCCCTCGCTGATCGCTTGCAAGACCGTGATCGGCAAGGGCGCGCCCAACAAGCAGGGCACGCACAATGTCCATGGCGCCGCGCTGGGGGCGGACGAAGTCGCAGCCACGCGCGAGGCCATTGGCTGGACGGCTCCGGCTTTCGAAATTCCCGCCGACATCCTGGCCGACTGGCGCTCGCTGGGCGCGAGAGGCGCGGCGACGCATGCCGAATGGCAGAAGCGGCTGACGAGCGAGACCCTGGGCAAGCAGTTCTCAGCGCGGATGGACGGCGATGTCTCGCACATTGCCGGCTGGGACGCCTATCGCGATTCGCTGATCGACGACATGCCCAAGCTTGCGACGCGCAAGTCCAGCGAGAATGCGCTGCAGGTGCTGACCAAGGCCATTCCCTCGATGGTGGGCGGATCGGCCGATCTGACGGGCTCGAACAACACCAAGACCAGCAGCACCACGCCGCTTTCTGCCGAGGACTATTCCGGCCGCTATATCTATTACGGCATTCGCGAATTCGGCATGGCGGCAGCGATGAACGGCATGGCGCTGCACGGCGGGGTAATCCCCTACGGCGGTACGTTCCTTGTCTTCTCCGACTATTGCCGCAACGCCATCCGCCTCTCGGCGCTGCAGAATGCCCAGGCGATCTATGTGCTGACCCACGATTCGATCGGGCTTGGCGAGGACGGACCGACCCACCAGCCGATCGAGCACATCGCCTCGTTGCGCGCGATTCCGAACCTGTGGGTGTTCCGTCCCGCCGACGCGATGGAGACCGCCGAGTGCTGGGAACTGGCCTTGAAGCGCAAGGATGGCCCCTCGGTGCTCGCCCTGTCGCGCCAGAACCTGCCCGCCCAGCGCGACGATGCCGACGAGAACCTGTGCCTGCGCGGCGCCTATCGGCTGATCTCCTGCGAGGCCGAATTGAAGGTGGTGCTGGTGGCGACCGGTTCCGAAGTCCAGCTTGCCGTCCAGATTGCCGAGGCGCTCGAGGCCGAGGACATCGGCGCCGATGTCATCTCGATGCCCTCATGGGAATTGTTCGAGATGCAGGACGCGGACTATCGCTACAGTGTGATCCCCGACGACGTGCTGGTCGTCTCGATTGAGGCCGGTGCGACCCAGGGCTGGCACAAATATACCGGCCGTGAAGGCCTCACCATCGGCATCGACACTTTCGGCGCCTCCGCGCCCGATACCGTGCTGTTCAAGCACTTCGGCTTCTCCAGGGAAGCCATCATCCCGCAAATCAAGGCCAAACTGGGCATCTGACAGGAGTTACACGATCATGGCGACGAAGGTTGCAATCAATGGTTTCGGGCGCATCGGGCGCAATGTGGCGCGCGCCATTCTCGCACGGCCCGATTGCGGGCTGGAGCTGGTCTCGATCAACGACCTGGCCGACGCCAAGTCCAACGCCCGTCTGTTCCAGCGCGATTCGGTCCACGGTCCCTATGCCGGTACGGTCGACACCGATGGAAACGACCTGATCATTGACGGCAAGCGCATCCACGTCACAGCCGAGCGCGACCCGGCAAACCTGCCCCACGCAGCGAACGGCGTCGACATCGCGCTGGAATGCACCGGCTTCTTCACCAATCGCGCCGGCGGCCAGAAGCACCTCGATGCGGGCGCCAAGCGGGTGTTGATTTCGGCCCCGGGCAAGGAAGTCGATCTCACGGTGGTCTATGGCGTCAACCACGAGAAGCTTTCGGCCGATCACAAGATCGTCTCCAACGCCTCGTGCACCACCAACTGCCTCGCGCCTTTCGCCAAGGTTCTCAATGACAACATCGGCATCGTGCGCGGTCTGATGACCACGATCCACGCCTATACCAACGATCAGAAGATCCTCGACCAGATCCACGAGGACCCGCGCCGCGCCCGCGCCGCCGCGATGAGCATGATCCCGACCACCACCGGCGCCGCCCGCGCGGTGGGCGAAGTGCTGCCCGAGCTCAAGGGCAAGCTCGACGGTTCGGCGATCCGCGTGCCGACGCCCAATGTCTCGGTGGTCGACCTGACTTTCCAGCCGGGCCGCGACACCACGGTCGAGGAAGTCAACGCGCTGCTCAAGGCCGCCTCGGAAGGTCCGCTCAAGGGCATTCTCGGCTATACCGACGAGCCGCTGGTCTCGATCGACTTCAACCACGATTCGCACAGTTCGACCATCGACAGCCTGGAAACCGCAGTGCTTGAAGGCAAGCTGGTCCGGGTGCTCAGCTGGTATGACAACGAGTGGGGCTTCTCCAACCGCATGCTCGACACGGCAGGTGCAATGGCGAAGTTCTTGTAAGTTTTAATCACCCCTCCCGCTTGCGGGAGGGGAGCGAGACTTGCCCCGGACCTGGTCCGGGGCTTAGTCGCAGCGGGGTGGGCCTTGCGGCCCAGCGAGACCTTCGGCCTCGCGCCCACCCCTAACCCCTCCCGCAAGCGGGAGGGGAATGGGAGTTGCCGATGCCTAAGTTCAAGACACTCGACGATCTCGGCGATGTCACCGGCAAAGTCGCCCTCGTCCGCGTCGACCTCAACCTGCCGATGCAGGACGGCGCCGTCACAGACGACACTCGCGTGCGCGCCGCCGTGCCCACTATTCGCGATCTTGCCGCCAAGGGCGCCAAAGTCCTCCTTCTCGCCCACTTCGGCCGCCCCAAGGGTGCGCGCAATTCGGAACAGTCGCTGTCGATGGTGGTCGGTTGCGTGCAGGAGGTGCTGGGCCGCGAAGTCATGTTCTGCCCCGAGATTGCCGGGCCGGTTGTCGCCCAGACGATCGGCATCCTGCGTCCGGGCGATGTCGCCATCCTCGAAAACACCCGCTTCTGGCCGGGTGAGGAAAAGAACGATCCCGAACTGGCCAAGGCCATCGCGGCCAATGCCGACATCTACGTCAACGACGCCTTCTCCGCCGCCCACCGCGCTCATGCCACCACCGAAGGCCTCGCCCACCTGCTGCCGGCCTATGCCGGACGCTCGATGCAGGCCGAGCTGGAGGCGCTGGAAAAGGCGCTGGGCAACCCCGAGCGGCCGGTCGCTGCGGTCGTCGGCGGGGCCAAGGTGTCTTCCAAGCTCGATGTCCTGAAGCACCTCGTTGGCCAGGTCGATCACCTGATCATCGGCGGTGGCATGGCCAACACTTTCCTCGCCGCCAAAGGCGTCGATGTCGGCAAGTCACTGTGCGAACACGATCTGGCCAGCACCGCGAACGAGATTCTGGCGGCGGCGGACAAGGCGGGCTGCACCGTCCACCTGCCCTATGAAGTGGTGGTGGCCAAGGAATTCGCCGCCAATCCCGCAAGCCTGCGCACCTGCAACGTCCACGAAGTCGCGGCCGACGAGATGATCCTGGACGTTGGCCCGCTGGCGATCGAAGCGCTGGCCGACGTGCTCAAGACCTGCCGCACACTGGTGTGGAACGGGCCGATGGGCGCTTTCGAGACCGAGCCGTTCGATGCGGCAACCGTGGCGCTCGCGAAAACCGCTGCGGCGCTGACGACGGAAGGTTCGCTGATTTCCGTTGCCGGCGGCGGCGATACGGTTGCGGCGCTCAATCATGCCGGGGTGGCGGAACAGTTCAGCTACATATCGACTGCCGGCGGCGCTTTCCTCGAATGGATGGAAGGGCGTGAATTGCCGGGGGTTGCCGTGCTGGCCGCTTGATCGCAATCCGCTTCTCCGTCAGTCTCTCCCGATAAACAAGGGGAGAGCAGGGATGGCGAGTACACCGGGCACCGGAACCGCAAGGCAGCTGACGCTGCTTGCCTGCCTGGCGGTCTGCACACTGGGTCCGCTTTCCGGCATCACCCAGACGGCCATGCCGCCGGTGCTGCCCAGGATCGCTGAGCACTTTGCCGATGTCCCCAATGCGGGCTTGCTCGCGCGGGCGATGATGACCGGGCTCAGCATCGCCATGGTGTTCGGCGCGCTTGCCAGCGGGTTTCTGGCCGAGCGGCTGGGGCAGTTGCGGCTGATGTTTATCTGCCTGGGGGCCTATGCCTTGTCAGGGCTGGCGAGTTTTTTCGTCGACAACCTCTATTTCCTCGTCGCCATGCGGATCGTGCTGGGGCTCGCCAATTCGGCCATGGGAGTACTTGGCACGGCGATTCTGGCGACGCGCCTCACCGGCCACCGGCGCGACAAGTGGCTGGGGCTGTTCGTCACCATCGGCACGGTGATGTCGCTGGTCTGGGTGTCGCTGGCCGGCGTATTGGGGGCAATCGACTGGCGGTTGATCTTCCTGCTGCAATTGCTGGCCATTCCGGCGGCCGTATTCATCGGGCTGACGGTCAGTGGCGATGCGCCGCGATCGGCCGATGCCGCCGCGAAAACCCAAGCCGGCGAAATTCCCGTGGCGATGACCCTGTTCGGTCTCTTGTGCGGCGGCATTGGTTCCTCGGTCTTCATTTTCCTGCCGTTCCATCTGGCGGACATCGGTCTGGGCGATCCGAAGAAGATCGGGCTGTTGCTGATGATATCTTCCGCGGCGGGGGTTGCGGCGGCGCTGTCGTTCGGCTGGTTGCGGACTTTCCTTGCCGCGATTCCTGTATTCGCCGGGGGTTTTGTGCTCACTGGCGCGGGCCTGCTCGTTGCACTGACCACCGATAATTTCATCGCACTGTCCGTCGCGCTGGCAGTCTATGGGGCGGGCTTTGGCGTAGTGACGCCTAATCTGTTTTCCGCCTGTTCGGCGGCGACCCGCATGGAAATGCGCACCCGGGTGCTGGGTTTCATGCGCGCTGGCTTCTATGCCGGGCCACTGCTCGCCCAGTTTCCGCTCGAAGCCATCGTCAGGCAGGGCGGGGCAAGCGCTGCGCTGATGACGCTGGGTGTGGCATCGCTGGCGGCGGCTGCGCTGTTCGTGGTGTTCCGGGGCTATTTCAAGCCATTGCCGGAGGAAGCCGCCGCCTAATTGTGAAATCCATGGCTAACGCGGTTGAGGCACGGGGAAAGGCGCGCTAGGCGCTTGGGCTATCCTAGGCAGATTCACGAGGACCGCACGATGAACACTTCCGAAATGACCGCCAAGATGAAACAGGGCAATGGTTTCATCGCCGCTCTCGACCAGTCCGGCGGCTCGACGCCCAAGGCTCTGAAGGGATACGGCATTGAGGAAGGCGCCTGGAACACCGAAGAGGAAATGTTCGGCCTGATCCACCAGATGCGCAGCCGCATCATTTCCTCGCCCGCTTTCAGCGGGGACAAGGTGATCGGCGCGATCCTGTTCGAGCGGACGATGGATGGCGAAGTCGGCGGCAAGAATACGGTTGCCGCGCTGCATGACAAGGGCGTTGTTCCCTTCATCAAGATCGACAAGGGGCTTGAGGACGAGGCCAATGGCGTCCAGCTGATGAAGCCGATGCCGACGCTCGATGCGCTGCTTGAGCGCTCGAAGGCGCTGGGCGTCTATGGCACCAAGGAACGCTCGGTAATCAATTCGGCCAATGCCGAGGGCATCGCCGCGATTGTCGAACAGCAGTTCGAAGTCGGCAAGCAAGTGCTCGCCCACGGCATGATGCCGATCCTCGAGCCCGAAGTGAACATCAAGAGCGAGACTCGGCAAGCCTGCGACGAGATCATGCTCAAGGCGATCCTCAAGAACCTGGAAGTGATGAGCGATCCGGTGATGCTCAAGCTGTCGCTGCCGGTGCAGCCGGGGCTGTTCGATCCGCTGGTAGATCATCCCAAGGTGTTGCGCGTGGTGGCGCTGTCGGGCGGCTACAAGCGGCCGGAAGCCTGCGTCGAGCTGTCGAAGAACCGCGGGATCATCGCCAGCTTCAGCCGCGCACTGCTCGAAGATCTGCGTTTCCAGATGAGCCAGGCCGAATTCGACGCCGCGCTGGCTTCGGCGATCGACGACATCTATCAGGGATCGACGCAGAAAATCGCTGTGCCGGCCTGACCGGTCAATGGCTGCGTCCCAAGTCGTTGCCGTCAACGACCGGATGCAGCGCGGCTATTGCTATGAACGGACCGCGCGGCCGGGCGAAGATTTCGACCCGCTGTTTGCCCCTGAACTGAGCCCCGCCGAAATGCTCGAACTGGGCATTTTCGGCGGCTGCTACATGACCGATTGCCGCGCCGAATTTCCCGCGGACTGGTTCGCAATGGCCCGCCTGTCACCCGGCAGACCGGACAAGGTACTCAACCACTTCGGCGTGCTGGCCAGCCAGCCTTTGGCGGAATGGCGACGCAAGGGCTGGATACATCCCGACGATCCGCGCGGCTGGTTCCAGTGGTATTGCCGCTACTGGATGGGCCGCCGCCACGAAGACGACGCGCGCCAGATCAAGCGCTGGCGGGCCTTCGCCCGGCACAAGGCGCAAGTGCAGAAGAACTGCGAACCCGGCGATCCCTTCTGCCGCCCGCGCCAGCGCCAGGCGCTGCTGCAATGGGCCTATGACAGCCGGGTGCTCTGACTGCCGCGAGGGGTGAACTGGAAGCCGAAGCGGTATTGCGCTGGGCGGGGGCTGCCGGCTCTGGTGTTCTGCGGCTGGGTGATCCTGATTTGCAAGGCGCCACGGCGCAATTGCAGCGGCTGCATCGATGTCATTTCGCCATTGAAGCGCTCGCGGCCCCGTATGGCGGCGACGCGCAGGGACAGGCGCACCTGACCCGACCAGACGCAGGTCACCATGGCGGGACAGCGGCTGTCTTCGAGCACGGCAATGGGCGTCACCCGGTAGCCGCCGATGGTGACAGTCTGGCCCAGCCGGGCATAAGTGAGCGGGGGCAGGGGCGTGGCAGCTGCGGCGGGTGAGGATACGCCGGCAGCCAAGGTCAGGGCGGCAAGAGTCGTGATTGCTAGCCTGTTCATCGTGATAGAATGCTCAAACGTAGATGAACGGCTTCAGAACGCTTGGCCTCGACAGGAAGCGAGGTTAGGGCGCGTGCGATGACCGTATCAGAACGCCCATCTTGTCAGTTGTACCTGATATCCCCGCTCGACGTTTCCAGCGCGTTTCCGGTGCGGCTGGAACGCGCTTTGGATGCCGGGCCCGTCGCAGCGTTCCAGCTTCGCTTGAAGGGTGTGGACGAGCATGAGGCCGCCCGGCTCGCCGAGCCCGTGCAGCGCATCTGCGCAGACCGCGACGTCGCCTTCATCGTCAACGATTCGATTTCGCTGGCAAAGCGCCTGGGCGCCGATGGCGTTCACTTGGGGCAGGGCGATGGCGCCATTGCCGATGCGCGGAGCCGGCTGGGGCGCGAGGCGCAGATCGGGGTGACCTGCCACAACAGCCGCCATCTCGCCATGGAAGCAGGCGAGGCTGGGGCCGACTATGTTGCTTTCGGCGCCTTTTTCCCGACCGAAACCAAAAAGGTCGAACATCGGGCCGAGCCGGAGATTCTCGCCTGGTGGCAGGCGCTGATGGAAATACCCTGCGTCGCCATCGGCGGGATCACGCCGGCCAATTGCGGTGAACTGGTGCGGGCAGGGGCCGATTTTCTGGCTGTCTCGGGCGCCATATGGAACGGCGACGAGGCGGCGGCCGTGCGGGCATTTCAGGAAGCGATGGCCAAGGCCTGACCGGCTCTGATGTCAGGTTTGTGCGTTCTTTTCGTAGCGCAGCCAGCCTGCGGTGCGCAGCACCCCGTCATTGTCGAGCGGGTGGTTGACCCCATCGACGACGCGCACTTCGCTGAAATCGAACGGGCTGACGCCATCGAGACAGGCGGCGTTGATGGCGAACTGGTTGGGGTCGAAGCGGCGCTGGTGATGGGTGTAGATGCCGCAGCACTTGCAGAAATAATGGCGCGCGACGCCAGTGTTGAAGCGGTATTCGGCGATGCTGTCTTCACCCTCGGTCACGCGGAAATCGCCGGTCTGGGCCAGCACCACGACTGCCCCGCGCATGCGGCACATCGAACAGGTGCACCGTATCGCGCCATCCAGCCCGCCTGCCAGCGTGGCTTCGAACTTCACCGCGCCGCAGTGGCACTGGCCGGTGACGCGCTCGCTCACGAGGTCAGGCCGCGAGTTTCAATTCCAGCCGTTCCCAGATCTCGGTGAGCGCCTGGGTGAGTTCGCGCATCATGTCCTCGGTGTGGGCCGGGCCGGGGGTGAAGCGCAGCCGCTCGGTGCCGCGCGGCACAGTGGGGAAGTTGATCGGCTGGACGTAAACGCCGTATTCGGCGAGCAGGATATCGCTGATCTGCTTGGCCCGCACCGGATCGCCGACCATCAGCGGGACGATATGCGTGGTGCTGGGCATGACCGGCAAGCCGGCTTCGGTAAAGCTGGTCTTGAGGAATTGCGCCGCAGCCTGCTGGCCTTCGCGCTCGACGCTAGATTGCTTGAGGTGCCGCACCGAAGCGAGCACGCCAGCGACCAGTACCGGCGACAGGCTGGTAGTGAAGATGAAGCCGGGCGCGTAGGAACGGATCACATCGACGATCCGCGCATCGGCCGCGATATAGCCGCCCATCACGCCAAAGGCCTTGCCCAAGGTGCCTTCGATAATGTCGATACGGTGCGCCGCTTCGTCGCGGTCGGTAATGCCGCCGCCGCGCGGACCATACATGCCCACGGCATGGACTTCGTCGATATAGGTGAGCGCGTTGTATTTCTCGGCCAGGTCGCAGATCGCGTGGATCGGGGCGACATCGCCGTCCATCGAATAGACGCTTTCGAATGCGATCAGCTTGGGCAGCTCGGGATCGGTCTCGGCCAGCAGTTGCTCGAGATGTTCGACATCGTTGTGCCGCCAGACCTTCTTCTCGCAGCCCGAATTGCGGATGCCGGCGATCATGCTGGCGTGGTTCAGTTCGTCCGAGAAGATCACGCAGCCCGGCAGCACCTTGGCAAGTGTCGAGAGCGTTGCGTCGTTCGAGACATAGCCCGATGTGAACAGCAAGGCCGCATCCTTGCCATGCAGGTCCGCAAGCTCGCGTTCGAGTTCGACGTGATAATGCGTGTTGCCGCCGATGTTCCTGGTGCCGCCCGAGCCGGCCCCGACATCGTGCAGCGCTTCTTCCATCGCGGCGATCACCTTGGGATGCTGGCCCATGGCGAGGTAGTCGTTCGAACACCACACCGTGATCGGCTTGGGCCCGTTGTGCCCGGCAAAGCATCGCGCATTGGGATACATGCCCTTGTTGCGCAGAATGTCGATGAAGACGCGGTAACGCCCCTCCGAATGCAGCCGCCCGATCGCCGCGTCGAAAATCTGATCGTA
>JBFWSE010000035.1:0-30272 GCA_050248535.1 Novosphingobium sp. | reverse complement strand
TCGATTATTATGACATCAAGGTGACCGGGGTCATTGTCTCGCTGACGGCGCAGACCATCGCCAACTCGTGCTACGATCAGCCCACGCTGAACAACGTGTTCTGCGATAGCTTCCGCCGTGTTACTTCGGGCACTGGACCCTTCGGCGAGGCCCCCGGCCAGATCGAGGGCAACACGCTGGTGAGCGCGCCCTTCAACTTTGCCCGGCGCGAGCGCCGCGGTATCGACGTCCAGTTGGATTACAGCCGTAATCTGGGCAACGATTTCAAGGTCAAGGCTAACCTGATCTACACCCACACAATGCGGAACAGCAATTTCGAGAACCCGACACTGCCGGACTTCGAAAACCGCATCCTGGGCGAATTGGGCGATCCGAGGCATGAATTCCGGGCCGGTATTGACGTATCCAAGGGTCCGTTCACTTTCGGCTGGGAAGTCCACTACATCGGCCCGATGTGGATCAATGCCTATGAAGACTATAACCAGCTGCAGGATCGTCCGCCGCAGGATGCCGACTACGCTTCGATCTCGCAGTATCCGCGAGTCTTCTATCACGACTTCCGCTTCGAATGGGACATGGACAAGTCCGGCTTCGCCAAGAACATCAAGTTCTATGCGGGCGTCGACAACCTGTTCAATGTTACTCCCCCTCTGGGCACGACCGGCACCGGCGAACGTCTGGCCGGCGGTGGCAACGGCAGCCCTATCTATTCGGTGCGCGGACGCCAGCTCTATGCGGGCTTCCGGGCGAAGTTCTGACATTCGTCACGCGCAAGCGGGAATGGGGGCGGGGAGAGCGATCTTCCCGCCCCTTTTCACAGGTTCGTTCCATTCGCCGCCAATATTGCTAGGCCAGTTACAATGAATTCGCCTTCACCCTCAGATGCCAGTGCCCGCGCAGAGAGCCTCGCGCATCAAGGCGCAGTTGGCGAGGCCTATCGCTTGCTCGAAGGCGCTATCGAAGCAGGCGATGTCGATGCAGCGCTGACGCTGGCCGACTGGCGCATGTCCGGGGCGCTGATCCGCCGGGACCTTGCGGAGGCCCGGCGATTGTATGGCCTGGCCTTCGAGCAAGGCTGCGATGATGCCGCCCCGGTTTACATTGCTTTGCTGGCCAATGGCGCGGGCGGTTCGGGGCGGCACTGGGCGCAAGCACTGGACTTGCTGAAGACCCGGGCTGCGCGTGATCCGGTCGCGCGCGATCAACGTGTCTTGCTCGAGGCGATGGCTCTAGCCGGTGAGGGCAATCCGCAGGCCTCGTATCCCGGCGAGGCGCTACACGACACTGCGCGCATCGAGCGCCATTCCGGCTTCCTCAGCCGTGCCGAGTGTGAATACATTTGCACAATCGCCTTGCCCCGGCTGGCCCCGGCAATCGTCGTCGATCCCCGGACCGGCCAGCAGCGTCAGGACCCCATCCGCACTGGCTGGAGTGCGGGGTTCCCCTTTGTCTTCGAGGACCCGGTGCTGCACGCCATCAACCGCCGTATCGCCGCGGCGACGGGCACCAGCTATGAGCAAGGCGAACCGCTACAGGTGCTCTCCTACGAGCCAGGGCAGGAATACCGGCTTCATAGCGATGCGCTTCCAGATGGCGGAAACCAGCGCATTGCGACATTCCTGGTGGCACTGAGCGCGGGCTACGAAGGCGGCGCGACCAGTTTTCCGCGATTAGGGCTGGAGCTTCGCGGCAAACCCGGCGACGGGCTGTTTTTTGCGAACACTGTTGCTGACGACCAGCGAGATCCTGCCATGTGGCATGCCGGCCTGCCGGTGACCAAGGGCCGCAAACTTCTGCTGTCGAAATGGATTCGCCGGCATCCGCTCGATCTGGCGGGACCGCCCGGACGGCCATTCTGACCGTCCGGACATGATTTTTCCCTAGGCCACAGTCATCGTCAGCCCGCCGTCGCCTTCGTCGATCTTCACAGCTGACCCATCCGGAATTTCCCCGCCGAGCAGCTTTTCCGCCAGCGGATCCTGCAGGTAGCGCTGCACTGCGCGCTTCAGGGGCCTCGCGCCATAGACCGGATCGTAACCTACGCGCCCGAGCCAGCGCTCGGCGGCATCGGTGAGTTCGAGTGTGATCTTGCGGTCCTTGAGCAGCTTGCCCACGCGCGCGACCTGGATCTTGACGATTGGGCCCATGTGCTCCTGCGCCAGGCGGTGGAACAGCACGATCTCGTCGAGCCGGTTGAGGAATTCGGGACGGAAATGGCCGCGCACGATCTCCATTACCTGCGGTTCGACCTTGTCGACGTCCTCGCCTTCGCCGAGGTCGGCGAGGAACTGGCTGCCGAGGTTCGAAGTCAGGATGATGATCGTGTTGGTGAAATCGACCACGCGGCCCTGGCCATCGGTCAGCCGCCCGTCGTCGAGCACTTGCAGCAGCACATTGAACACGTCGGGGTGCGCCTTTTCGACTTCGTCGAACAGTACCACCTGATAGGGCCGCCGCCGCACGGCTTCGGTCAGCACGCCGCCCTCGTCATAGCCGACATAGCCCGGAGGCGCGCCGATCAGGCGGCTTACCGCGTGCTTCTCCATGAATTCGCTCATGTCGATGCGCACCATGGCCTGGTCGTCGTCGAACAGGAATCCCGCCAAGGCCTTGGTCAGCTCGGTCTTGCCGACACCGGTGGGGCCGAGGAACAGGAACGAGCCGAGCGGCCGGTTAGGGTCCTGCAGCCCGGCCCGAGCGCGCCTGACGGCCTTGGACACGGCTTCCACCGCATCCTTCTGGCCAATGACGCGCTCGCCGATGACGTCTTCCATCTTGAGCAGCTTCTCGCGCTCGCCTTCCATCATCCGGTCGACGGGGATGCCGGTCCACTTGGAGACGACCGCGGCAATGTCATCGGCGGTCACTTCTTCGCGCAGCAATTCATTGCCGGCCTGGCCGTCGGCGAGGTCGAGCTGCTTTTCGAGTTCGGGAATGCGGCCATAGGCCAGCTCGCCGGCGCGGGCGAGGTCGCCGGTGCGCTGGGCTTGTTCGAGTTCGATCCGCGCCTGGTCGAGCTGCGCCTTGATCTCGCCTTCGGCATGGATCTTGTCTCGCTCGTTCTGCCAGCGGGTGGTCAGCTCGGCAGACTGCTGCTCGAGGTTCGCGAGCTCTTCCTTGAGCGCGGCGAGGCGGTCCTTCGATGGCTGGTCGGTCTCCTTGGCGAGCGCCAGCTCCTCGATCTTGAGCTGGATGATGCGCCGGTCGAGGACTTCGATTTCCTCGGGCTTGCTCTCCACTTCCATGCGGATGCGGCTGGCGGCCTCGTCCATCAGGTCGATGGCCTTGTCGGGCAGGAAGCGGTCGGAAATGTAGCGGTTCGAGAGCGTAGCTGCGGCAACGATCGCCCCGTCGGCGATGCGTACGCCGTGGTGCAGCTCATAGCGGTCCTTGAGGCCGCGCAAGATCGAAATGGTGTCCTCCACCGTCGGTTCGCCGACGAAGACCGGCTGGAACCGCCGCTGAAGCGCCGCGTCCTTCTCGACGTATTTCTGGTATTCATCGAGCGTGGTCGCGCCGATGCAGTGCAGTTCGCCGCGTGCAAGAGCGGGCTTCAGCAGGTTGGATGCGTCCATCGCGCCTTCCGATTTGCCCGCGCCGATCAGCGTGTGCATTTCGTCGATGAACAGGATGATTTCGCCTTCGGCGCCCTTGACTTCGTCGAGCACGGCCTTGAGCCGTTCCTCGAACTCGCCGCGATATTTGGCGCCGGCAATAAGTGCGCCCATGTCGAGCGCCATCAGGCGACGATCTTTCAGGCTGTCGGGCACGTCGCCATTGGCGATGCGCAGCGCAAGGCCTTCGGCGATGGCAGTCTTGCCGACTCCCGGCTCACCGATAAGCGCGGGGTTGTTCTTGGTGCGGCGGGCGAGAATCTGCACGGTGCGGCGGATTTCCTCGTCGCGGCCGATCACAGGGTCGAGCTTGCCTTCGCGCGCGGCCTGGGTCAGGTCGCGCGCATACTTCTTCATCGCCTCGTAGCTTTCCTCGGCCGAGGCGCTGTCGGCGGTGCGCCCGCCGGTCACTTCCTGGATCGCCGCTTCGAGCGCCCTGGCATCGACATTGGCGGCCTTGAGCGCCTGCCCGGCCGCACCGGTCGACATGGCGAGGGCCTGCAACAGCCGCTGCACGGAGACGAAGCTGTCGCCCGCCTTGGTGGCCGCTTGCTCGGCCTGGTCGAGAAGGCGGACCGCATCGTTGTCTAGCCCCGGGGTCTGCTGCGCCCCGCTACCCGAAACGGCAGGCACTTTGGCCAGCGCCTTGTCAGTCTCTTCGACGGCGATCTTGGCACTGCCGCCGGCGCGCTGGATCAGCCCGGCGGCCATGCCTTCATTGTCCTCGAGCAGGGCCTTGAGCATGTGTTCGGGACTGATCCGCTGATGGTTCATGCGGATGGCGACTGTCTGTGCGCTTTGCAGGAAACCCTTGGCGCGGTCGGTGAATTTTTCCAGATTCATGGGATCGAAGACCTCCTGTTGATCAGGAGATAGTGTTGCGAAATGGCAACACAAGGATTTGGATCAAAATTCTTGGCGAAGTGGGTCTGTGCGAATAGGCTGGAGTAGCAAAACTATCCGGGAGCGGAATTATCATGGCCAAATTCACCGCCGAGCAGGCAGCCGACGTACTCGCGATCAAACAGGTCATTTACGAATGGGCTGACGAGCTCGACGTCAACGACGGCCTGAAGATTCGCGAATCAGACGTACTGGCCAAGGATGTGCGTTATTTCGTCGGCGGCGAATGGCGCGAAGGGCCCGAGGCGGTTTACGGATTTTACTCGAGCCGCAAGGAACGGCTTGAGGCGGCCGGCGGCGCGCCGGTGATGCGGCACCAGATCATGGGTGTGCGCGTCTATTTCGATGGGGCCGACAGGGCGCGCATGGGCTATCAGCTGCTGTTCTTCGCCAAAGTTGGTGAGCCGCCTATCGCCGGATACTGCGATCCGCTCGCTACCGCCGACGTGCGCATGGAGGCCAAGCGCGAGGCCGATGGGCACTGGCGCATTTCGATGTTCGACAGCGGGCAGGTGTTCCAGCGGGGGTAGGCTGACATATGCGCATCCGTCTCGTTAAGCTTCGGGACATATATCCTGACGATTAATGGTGGGCTTGAGGAGCAGAGTTCCTTTCGCTCCGTCAATTTCGGGAAAGGGGATGCGATGAAGCGCATTTCGATAGCCGCTGGCGCCGGCCTGATGCTCTGTGCGATTCCGGCCGCAGCGGACGGGGGCCAGGGCGATCTTTCGGTCACGATCTACAACAACAACCTCGCGCTGGTGCACGATGTCCGCAACGTGACGCTGCCACAAGGCCGCTCGCGCCAGGAATTTCCCGACGTTTCGGCACAGATCCGGCCCGAGACCGTGACGCTTTCGGGCGAGGGCTTCGGCATTGTCGAACAGAACTACGAATACGACCTGCTCTCGCCTTCGGCCCTGATGCAGAAGGCGGTGGGCCAGACAGTCACGCTGCTGCGCACCAATCCCGCGACCGGCGCTGAAACCCGCGAGCGGGCGCTGGTGCTGGCGGCGAACGGCGGCGTGGTAGTCAAGATCGGCGATCGCATCGAGGTCTTGCGCGATGACGGATTGCCGGTGCGCGTGATCTTCGATTCGATCCCGCCCAATCTGCGCGCCCGTCCGACGCTGTCGGTGACGCTCGACGCCAGCCGGGGCGGATCGCGCGAGCTTGGCCTGTCCTATCTGACACCCGGCCTTGGCTGGAAGGCGGACTACGTCACCCTGTTCGACGAGGCCGCCGGCAAAATCGACATGCAGGGCTGGGTAACACTGACCAACAGCACCGGCACGACATTCAGCAATGCGAAGATGCTGCTGGTGGCGGGTGCAGTGGGACAGGTGCAACAGAACTATGGCGGCTATCGCGGCCGCCCCGTCAGTCCGCGCGGCAACCGGCCCGGCACCGAAAGCAGCGGCGAGCAGCTCGGCGATTTCCATGTCTATCCGATCGAAGGCCGCACCACGGTCGCCAATGCCCAGACCAAGCAGGTCAGCTTTCTCAATGCCGAGGGCGTACCCGCCAAAAAGGGTTACGAATACCGCAATGGCTGGCTAGGCGCCCAGAGCGAGGCGCAAAGCGCGGCCTCAGTGCTCAAGTTCTCCAGCTCTCGTTCCGGCGGTGTCGGTGCGGCGCTGCCCGAAGGCACGGTGCGCGTCTACATGCGCGACAGCCAGGGCCAGGCGCAATTCATCGGCGAGAGCAACATTCCGCACACCCCCGGCGGTTCCAGCCTGGCCATCCGCACCGGCGACGCCTTCGACGTCAAGGTGCAGCCGGTGGTCGAAAAGCGCGAAGTGGTGACGCTCGATGAATGGGTCAAATATGCCCGCTGGAAAGTAACCTATCCGGACGGAAAGGTTACCGAAGGCTATGCCGAGGCGCCCAAGACCTATTACCGCACCCAGATGCGCTACATCGTCACCAATGCCCGTTCGGTGCCGGTGACAGTCGACGTGGTGCAGGGTGGCCTCAACCAGTGGTGGTGGTGGCGCGATCTTCGCGTGCCCGAAGAGAGCATCAAGGGCGAACAGGACAATGCCGACCAGCGTCACTGGGAAGTGCCGGTGCCTGCCAATGGCAAGACCGAGCTGACGGTGACCTTCCTGACGCCGTGGTAAGGCACGTCGCAGTGAAGCGGCTTCTCGCCTTCCTTCTGTTCATTCCGGTTCCCGCGCTCGCGGCGCCGCCGGTGATCGTGTCGAACAGCCCCGATAAAGTCGCCGTTACGCTTTACCGCGATCCCGATCGCAGCATCGATACCGCCATCAACCGCGCCAACCCTTCCGCCTTCGCCCTCATCGCCGAAACCCGCACCATTGACCTGCCCCCGGGCGAAGTCGTCGTGCGCTTCGAAGGCGTCGCTGGCGGCATCGTGCCGCAATCGGCAATCCTGTTCGGCACCGACCCGCGCGAGCGCAATCGCGATGCGGCGCTGCTGTCGCAAAAGGGGCTGGTCGATGGGTTCACCGGCCAGCAGGTGATCCTCAAGCGCACCGATCCCGCGACTGGAAAGGTGACCGAGGAAATGGCCACCATCCACAGCGCCGCGGATCGGCTCGTGCTCTCCACGCCGCGCGGGATCGAGGCCGTTTATTGCTCGGGCTTGATGCAGACGCTGATTTATCCGGGTGTTCCGGCGGGACTTTCAGCCAAGCCCGTGCTGTCGATGACCACTAAGGACCAGCCGGGCGGCAAAGTGACCGTGACCCTGGCCTATATCGCCACCGGCTTCGACTGGGATGCGACTTATGTCGGCACACTGTCGGACGACGGCAAGTCGATGGAGCTGCTCTCCTGGCTGACCATGGCGAGCGGCGATGAGACCAGCTTTGTCGATGCCACCACGTCGGCGGTGGCCGGCAAAATCAACCGCTCGGCCGATACGCGCGACAATACCGGGCAGCGGATCAGGCAGGAGGCGAGCTGGCTCAACAAGACATCGCAATGCTGGCCCTCGGGCAAGACGACCGACGGGCTCAATCGTCCTCCCCCGCCCCCGCCGCCCATGGCCGCGCCGATGGCAGTGGGCTTTGCCGATATGGCCGCCGACGAAGTCGTGGTGACAGCGGCAAGGTCGGAAATGAAAATGAGAGGCGGCCTTGCTGTCCAGGCGGTCCAGGAAGCTCTGGGCGATCTCAAGCTCTATCGCATCCCCATACCCGTCACTGTCGCCGCCCGCTCGCAGAAACAGGTTGCTTTCATGCTCAAGGAGAAAGTCCGGGGCCAGCTGATCTACCGCGCCAAGGTGGAAGGCGAAGAACCGGACGGTCCGGAACTGTTGTTTCGCTTCAGGAACCGCAAGCAGGATGGTCTTGGCGAGCCGTTGCCATCGGGCAAGGGCGCCTTCTTCCAGGAAGGTCCCATGGGCCGCATGCTGATCGGCGAGAGTTCGATCGCCGACAAGGCTGTCGACGAGGAAGTCGAATTCGTGCTGCACGAAGCCAACGATGTGACGTTCGAGACCACCGACGACGGCGGCGAGAATGTGACGCAACACACGGTCACCATCCGCAATGCCAACCCGCAACCGGTGCGCATCGAGATCGAGTTCCCGGTAGCAGGCCCCTATGTCTTTTCCGGACTGCCGCGCGGCCTAATCGCCAAACCCGGCAAGCGGGTCTGGGCGATGACCTTGCCGGCCAATGGCACGCGGGTGTTCAAATACGGCACGTCGGAAAGGGATGGGGGCTGACGATCGAACCGCTTCCGCTTTCCCCTTCAATCGTATAGCCATACCCCATGCGCAAATTCCTGACCGTCGCCATCGCCGCGCTTGCCCTTGCCGGTTGCGCCGCCCAGCCCAAACCGCAGATCGTCGCCGCTCCGCCGCCCGCACCCGAGGCCAGCCCCGTCCCGGCCGAGCCCGCGCCGCTCTCTGAATTGGTCAAGGCGGTCGATATCCCATACGAACGCTTCACGCTGCCCAACGGGCTTACCACTGTGGTTCATACAGACCGCAAGGCGCCAATCGCTGGCGTCACGCTCTATTACCGGGTCGGCTCCAAGCATGAGCCGCGCGGAAAGACCGGCTTTGCCCATCTCTACGAGCACCTGTTCTTCGGCGGCTCGGAAAACGTGCCCAATTTCGACATTCCGCTCGAAGCCGCTGGTTCCACCGCGACCAATGGCTCGACCTGGTATGACCGCACCAATTATGTCGAGACCGTGCCCAAGGGCGCGCTGGAACTGGCGCTGTTCATGGAAAGCGACCGCATGGGGCACTTGCTCGGCGCGGTCAGTCAGGAAAAGCTCGATAAGCAGCGCGGCGTCGTCCAGAACGAAAAACGCCAGGGCGACAACCAGCCCTACGGCCTGATGGATTACGCCATCGGCGACGGCCTGTTCCCCATTGGCCATCCCTATCGCCATTCGACCATCGGCTCGATGGCCGATCTCGATGCGGCCTCGCTCGAGGATGTCCGCGCCTGGTTCCGCGATCACTATGCGCCCAACAATGTCGTGCTGGCCTTGTCGGGCGACGTCGATGCGGCGACGGCCCGGCCGCTGGTCGAGAAATATTTCGGCTCGATCCCCAGCGGCCCCGCGGTGCCCAAGGTTGAAGCCGAACCGGTAACCCTGGCCGCGTCGGTCAGCCGCGACATGACCGATCAGGTGCCGCAGATCCGCGTCACCCGCAACTGGAGCGGGCCGGGCCTAAACGATCCGGACATTCCCGCACTCACTGTCGGCCTGCATGTGCTGGGCGGGCTCAACAGCTCGCGGTTAGACAATTTGCTGGTGCGCGGCGAACAGCTGGCGACGCAGGTGACGGCCAGCACCCAGTCGTTCGAGCAGGTCTCGTTCCTGCAGGCAACGATGGACATCAAGGACGGCGTCGATCGCGCCAGGGCAGAGGCGCGTCTCGACGAGCTGATCGCCCAATATGTCGCCGAAGGGCCGACAGAGGACGAAGTGCGCCGCGCCGCCACCGATGCAGTCACCGCCCAGATCGGCGCGCTGGAAATCTCGGGCGGCTTTTCCGGCAAGGGCGCGACGCTCGCCGAAGGGCAGCTCTATTCGGGCGATCCGGCCAAGTTCAAATCGGACCTTGCCCGCATGGCCGCAGTAACTCCGGCGGAAGTGCGCGCGGCCTTGCAGCGCTGGCTGAACCGGCCGGTGTACAAGTTCGCCATTGTGCCCGGCGAACGTACCGAAAAAGGCGAAACCATGGGCGGCTGGGGTGACGAGGCACAGGTCGCTGCGCCCCCGCCAAAGCGGCCGCGCCGCGCGCCGCCCATTGTCGCTGGACCCAAGCGCTCGGCGCCATCCGTCTTGCCGGTCGCGGACCTTGCTTTCCCCAAGGTCGAACGCGCCAGACTGTCCAACGGCATTCCGGTCGCGCTGGTGCGCCGTACCGCCGTGCCCAAGCTCGCCGTCTATCTGTCGTTCGATGCGGGCTGGTCGGCCGATGCGCTCGATAGGCCGGGCACGCAGTCGCTGATGATGGAAATGCTCGACGAGGGCACCACCACGCGCAATGCCACCCAGATCGCCGAAGAGCAGGAACGGCTGGGCGCCAGCATCTATACCGGCGGCAATCAGGATGCGAGCAACGTCTCGCTCAACGCGCTGTCGGCCAATCTCGCGCCCTCGCTGGCGCTGATGGCCGACGTGGTGCGCAATCCGGCATTTGCTCCGGATGAGGTGGCACGGGTCAAGGACCAGCAGCTGGCCTCGCTTGCTGAAACGCTCGTCACGCCGGCTTCGCTGGCCAACCGGCAATTGTCGGCAGTGCTGTTCGGCGATCATCCTTATGGCATGCCGGTTGATGGCCTGGGCGATACCGCATCGATCAAGGCGCAGACCGCCGAGACGCTGCGCGCCGCGCATGACAAGTGGCTGCGGCCCGATCTCGCCACGATTTCGGTGACCGGCGATGTCACCATGGAGCAATTGCTGCCCATGCTGGAAAGGGCCTTTGGCGACTGGGCCGTCCCTGCCGCAGCCAGGCCGGCCAAGCCGCTCGACCGCGCCACGCCCGCGCCGCGCCCGCGCATTGTCCTGATCGACCGGCCCAATTCGCCGCAGTCGGTGATCCTCGCCGGCCGGGTGCTGCCGCTGACCGGTCGCGATCAGGGGCTGGAGGCGCTCGATCTGGCCAATGAAGTGATCGGCGGCGGCTTCCTCTCGCGGCTCAATCTCGATCTGCGCGAAGACAAGGCCTGGTCCTATGGCGTCGGCAGTTCGGTGACGGCGCCGCTGGGTCCCCGCGTCTTCCTCATCCAGGCCCCGGTCCAGGCCGACCGCACCGGCGATTCGATCCGCGCAATGATCGCCCAGATTTCCGCCTTCCCCGGCAGGAAACCAGTCAATGCCGAAGAGCTCAATCGCGTCACCGACGGCAATATCCGCGGTCTGCCGGCGCGCTTCGAAACCAACAGCCAGGTGCTGAGCGCGGTGGTGCTCAATGACCGCTATGGCCGGCCCGACGACTACTATTCGACGCTGGCCAGCCGCTGGCGGGCAATCGACGGCAAGGCGATTGACGATGCTGCCCGGAAATGGCTGGGGCCCGACGGGCTGACGTTCGTCGTCGTTGGCGAAAGCAAAGTAGTCGAGCCGCAGCTCAAGGGCCTCGGCCTGCCGGTCGAAATCGTCCCGGCGCCTGACGCAGGCAGTTGACAACAGCGTAAGCAGCGCCACAACTGGCGCCTGAGGATTTAACCCGAGGAGAACCCGAATGTCCGTCGCCGGTACCTACAACGTCACCACAAAGACCCCGATGGGCGATCAGAGTGGCACTTTCGTCGTCAATGTCGATGGCGACAGCTTCACCGGCACCGTTTCCAATCCCATGGGCAACATGGAAGTCGAAGAAGGCACGGTCTCGGGCAACACGCTCAACTGGAAAATGAAGATGACCGTGCCCATGCCGATGTCGCTGACCTGCACCGCGACAGTCGATGGCGATTCGATCACCGGTGAAATCGATACCGGCGCCTTCGGCAAGATGGCGATGGCGGGAACGCGGGCGGGGTAAGGCGTCTCTTACGCTATCGTAACCGCTACTTGTGCCCCCGGCACAGCCAAGGGCTCGCCAAACGGCGCCACCTTGATCGCTGCATAGTCCGATCCTTGCGGGTCGGCGTAGCAATGCGTGCGTTTGCCTTCGATATCGACGACCCAGTAGTGGCGAATGCCCGCGCTGGCATAGTCGATGCGCTTGCGTCCAAGGTCCAGATTGAGAGTCGATCCGGCGACTTCGACGGCAAGCAGAATGTCGGCCGGGATCAGGTGCTGGCGCTCGCCAATATCGGTATCGACCGCGGCAATATCGGGCGCGCGGACATTGCTGTCGTCGAAATTGGTGATGATATCGCCGTAAAGGACGACATCCGTGCCTTCAAAAGCTTGCGCTAGCAGGTGTCCGATTCGCATCATCAGCCTGCCATGTTCCGACTATGATGGCGACATTTCGACAAGTTCGCCATCGACCAGTTCGACATGCCTGTCGCCAAATACGCCGGCTTCGATCATGCGAGAATAGTCGCTGGCGGTGAACAGGCACCGCTGCGCGCCAGTGAATGCCGGGATTTCGGTCATTCGGTTCATGGCCGGAATGGTATCACCAATTGAACAAGGCGCAAAGCCTAACCCAGCGCCTTGCGCAGCAGTTCGTTCACCACCTGCGGGTTGGCCTTGCCTTGCATGGCCTTCATTGTCTGGCCGACGAAGAAGCCGAACAGGGCTTCCTTGCCGCCCTTGAATTCCGCCACCTTGTCGGCATTGTCGGCGAGGACCTTGGCCACGGCCGCCTCGATTGCGCCGGTGTCAGAGGTCTGCTTGAGGCCCTCGCGCTCGACGATTTCCGCCGCGCCCCGGCCGGTCTCGACCATCATTTCGAGCACCTGCTTGGCGATCGAGCCCGAAATCGTGCCGTCGCCGATCAGCGCCAGCAGTTCGGCGCCGCCTTCGGGCGAGACCGGCGAATCCTCAAGGCTCCGCCCCGCCTTGTTGAGTGCGCCCATCAGTTCGGAGAGCAGCCAGTTGGCCGCCTGCTTGGCGACGTCGGCCTCGCTCTTACCCGCCTTGGCCGCGGTTACCGCCAGCAGCGCCTCGAACCAGCGCGCGGTTTCGACTTCGGCGGTCAGCACCCCGGCGTTGTAGGCGGAAAGGCCCAGCGCCGTCTCATAACGATGCCGCTTGGCGTCGGGCAGTTCGGGCAGGCTGGCGCGGCATTCCTCAAGGAACGCGTCGTCCAGCTCAAGCGGCAGCAAGTCCGGATCGGGGAAGTAGCGGTAATCGTGCGCGTCTTCCTTGCTGCGCATCGAGCGGGTGGAGCCAGTGCCCGGATCGAACAGCCGGGTTTCCTGAACTACCTTGCCGCCGCCCTCGATCACATCGACCTGCCGGCTTGCCTCGTGCTCGATCGTCGCCATGACGAAGCGCACCGAATTGACGTTCTTGGTCTCGGTGCGGGTGCCGAAGGGCTCGCCGGGCTTGCGCACTGAAACATTGACGTCGGCGCGCATCGAGCCTTCTTCCATGTTGCCGTCGCATGAGCCGACATAGCGCAGGATCGCGCGCAGCTTGCGCAGATAGGCCCCGGCTTCGGCCGGCGAGCGCATGTCCGGCCGGCTGACGATTTCCATCAGGGCCACGCCCGAGCGGTTGAGGTCGACATAACTCATCGTCGGGTGCTGATCGTGCATCAGCTTGCCGGCGTCCTGCTCGACATGGATGCGCTCGATGCCGACGGTCTTGGTCGAATGCTCGGGGTCCTTGTCGTCGAGAATGATGTCGATCCGGCCTTCGCCGACCAGCGGGTGATAGAGCTGGCTGATCTGGTAGCCCTGCGGCAAGTCGGCATAGAAGTAGTTCTTGCGGTCGAACCGCGACCATTTGTTGATCGCCGCATCGATCGCCATGCCGGTGCGCACGGCCTGGCGGATGCATTCGCGGTTGGGCACTGGCAGCATGCCGGGCATGGCCGCATCGATCAGACTGACCTGCGAATTGGGCTCCGCCCCGAAAGCCGTGGCGGCGCCGGAGAACAGCTTGCTCTTGCTGGTGACCTGGGCATGGACTTCGAGGCCGATCACGACCTCCCATTCGCCGGTGGCGCCCTGGATGCGATAGGTGGATTCAGTCATGGCCGCGCAGATACCGGCCTTGCGTCGCGGTGAAAAGGGGAGATTGGCCTTTTACTTGCGATCCCGCAGGAAGCTCTGCCCCAGCCGCAGCGCCTCATCCAGCCAGGGCAGCCGCGCGGCGGTGAATTCCTTGGCGCGGGCGAAGCGGCCGTAATACTTGTTGGCGAACAGGGTGAGCGGGCCTTCAAGGTCGGGGCAGGGCGTCGCGGCCTCGC
Organism: Novosphingobium sp.; assembly: GCA_050248535.1. GTDB lineage: Bacteria > Pseudomonadota > Alphaproteobacteria > Sphingomonadales > Sphingomonadaceae > Novosphingobium. The sequence continues at coordinate 16,442 of JBFWSE010000035.1, read as the reverse complement.
CTTGTGCCAGCGGCCCCCAGATGAAGCCTGCCATCGGGCGCGGCGTGCTGCTGCGGTTGGGAGTGCCGCGGTGCCACAGGTTGGAGGGACGGATGAGTACATCGCCGGGGTTCAGCGCCGGGCCAATCGCACGGCTGCGCCAGCCTTCGCGCCACAGCCGCCAGTAGGACAGATCCTCGCGGTCGCTTTGCGGGATCAGTTCGGTCGCGCCGTTGGCCTGCGAGGTAGGGGTAAGGCAGACATTGGCGATAATCAGGCGATTGGCGAAAGCGCCGTCCAAGTGGAAGTCCTGCAGGCAGCTGCCCGGCAGGTTGAGGTTTCCGACTGCCTGGCGCAGCGCGACAGGAGCGCCGGCCAGTTCCTCCGCCAGCGCGGCAATCCCTGCGGCCTCCACGTCCGCCAGCAACTGGCGGCCTTGCTCGCCCATGCGAATATTGAGATTGCCGGCCAGCGAGCCGATCATACCGGAAATTTCACCTGCCTGATTGAGGCGGCCATATTCCGCCAGCACCTGCGCGCCGAATGCCTCGCAAGGTGCAGCAGGCAGCGCGCCGGGCAAGATGAGATAGCCCTGTCGGGCGAATTGCGCGGACAGCTCCAGAGCCGCCACTACCACCACCGCTCAGGCCGCGCCGTGAACCCAGCCCGCCCTTCGCTAACCAGCATGCGGTGGGGCTGGCTGGTCTGAAATCCCTGCGGCAGGCCGGCATGGAAGGCGTTCTTGCGACCGAATCGCGACCAATTGTTGATCGCCGTCTCGACCAGGCCGATCTGCGAATTGGGCTCGGCGCCGAACCCGGTGGCGGCGCCGGAGAACGGCTTGCTTTTGGCGGCAACCCGCACGTGGGCTTCGAAGGCGATCACGATCTCCCATTTGCCGGTCGCGCCCTGGATGCGATAGGTGGATTGAGTCACGGGGCTGCGATAGTGCCGCGCGCGCCTCGTGAAAAGGGGGCGGATGGACTCCATGGCCGCACTCAGATCGGCAGCGGCCGATATCCCGGCTGCATCCTGGCCGCGAGCGCGTTGAACCGTTCGACATGGGGTGTGAACTCTCGATCAAGCTCGGCAAGCAAAGTGGCGTTTTCCTCAATTTCGTCCGGCAGAACCGGTGCTACCAGAAAATTGCGAGCCCAGTTCTTGGCTTTTCGAAAAAGGCCTGTGTTCGGCAGATGCCTGGCGATCCGGCCACCGGCGGCCAACAGCTTGTGGTGCCGCACGCGGATGGTGGGATTGGAGCGAATGGGGGGGAGGTCAAGGAAGGGGCCGGCATCGACTCCCAGCCATTGGGCAAGATCGGCCAGCACGTCCTTGCGGTCAGATCCCAGGGCCTCGACCGAGGTTACCCATACGTGGCCTGGTGGTACGATCGCGCTCCAGCGTTCGAGCATCTCGTCATAGCGGCTGTCGGCCAAGGCGTTGGCCAGCATACGCTGCGGCGCGATCGGTGAGCTTGCCGGGGAGCGGAGTTCTTCGATGAACTGCGCGAAGCTGGTGACGTGCGGCAGCGCGCCCATTTGATAGCGGGCGTACCGGTACATCGTGAACAGCCGTTTCGACGGCCGGCGAACGATGAAGATCAGGCGCGGCTTCTCGGGCAGCCCGGCAATGGTCTGGTAGGCCGTGGTTTGCCATTGATACTGGGGCGAGGCATCGATCCAGTAGCGGAACGGACCTCGCCCGCCGTCCGGGTACGACGCCATCCATCCTGCCAGCCGGTCGTTGTGAATGTTCTTGGGCTGGTAGATGTCGTCATCCTTGTCGAGCAGGAAGCGCAGTTCCTTTTCGACACCGCCTGTGATGTCCGGATGCTGTACGAGGATATCGTACAGTGTGGTCGTACCGCACTTTGCCACGCCTGGCATGATCAGGTTGGGCGTGAACTGTGTGGCCGGCAAGTCCGTTGCCGAGGTCTTCAGTATCTGCTGCTGCATGCCGGCATCCAAAACTCCCTGACGGTAGCAATATGGGTCTGTAGCGCGACAGATAATTTTTCGCGCTCAAGAAGTTCACACGTCTTATCGCAAGCCTCGATGCAAAGAGAATCTTGCGGGACACAAGAGCGCAATCGATAGCGCACAGCGCATGACGCAGCTGCCGGACGCGAGTACCCGCTGGCCCACCCAGTCTCGAAGGGGAGCTTGCGGCCTACCACCACCTTTCCGGCCGCGCCGTGAACCCGGCCCGCTGCTCGATCGCCAGCCCGGCATTGAGCACACCCTGTTCGTCGAACGGCCGGCCGATGATCTGCAGACCCAGCGGCAGTCCCTCGCCGTTCACCCCGCCGGGAACCGACATGGCCGGCAGCCCGGCCAGCGAGGCCGGCACCGAGAAGACGTCGTTCAGATACATCGCCAGCGGATCGTCGCTGTTTTCGCCCGGCGAAAAGGCCGCGGTCGGCGTGGTCGGGGCGAGCAGCACGTCGCACTGGGTGAAGGCGTTCTTGAAATCGTGGCTGATCAGCGTGCGGACTTTCTGCGCCTGGGTGTAATAGGCGTCATAGAACCCGGCCGAGAGTACATAAGTGCCAATGAGGATGCGGCGCTTCACTTCCGCGCCGAAGCCTGCGGCGCGCGTCGCGGCATACATATCCTGCAGCCCCGCGCCATCGGGCAGGTCGCGCAGGCCATAGCGCACGCCGTCATATCGGGCGAGGTTGGACGAGGCTTCGGCGGGCGCGATGATGTAATAGGTGGGCAGCGCATACTTGGTGTGCGGCAGCGAGACGTCGACCACTTCGGCGCCGGCGTCCTTCAGCCACTCGATTCCCTGTTGCCACAGGGCCTCGATCTCGCCGTCCATCCCGTCCATGCGGTATTCGCGTGGAATGCCGACTTTCTTGCCCTTGAGATCGGCGCAGAGCCCTGCTTCCCATTCGGGCACCGGCATCTGGAGGCTGGTTGAATCCTTGGGATCGAAGCCGGCCATGGCTTCGAGCATGATCGCGCAATCGCGCACGTCGCGCGCCATCGGGCCGGCCTGATCGAGCGAAGAGGCGAAGGCGACGATCCCCCAGCGCGAGCAGCGGCCATAGGTCGGCTTGATGCCGGCAATGCCGGTGAAGGCGGCGGGCTGGCGGATCGAGCCGCCGGTGTCGGTGCCGGTCGCCGCCGGGCACAGCCGCGCCGAGACTGCCGCCGAGCTGCCACCCGAAGAACCGCCGGGAACCAGATCGCGGTTGCTGCCCCTGGCGCGCCAGGGCGAGACGACATTGCCGAACGCGCTGGTCTCGTTCGATGAGCCCATGGCGAACTGGTCCAGATTGAGCTTGCCCAGCATGCCTGCGCCCGCATCCCACAGCTTCTGCGAGACCGAGCTTTCGTACTCGGGCCTGAAACCTGCAAGAATGAGGCTGGCCGCCGTTGTCTGCACGCCCTTGGTGGCGAACAGGTCCTTCATGCCGATAGGCACACCAGCCATCTTGCCGAGCTGTTTGCCTGCGGCGCGATCGGCATCGACCTTTGTGGCGGCTTCCAGCGCCTTTTCCGGTGTGGCGACAATAAAGGAATTGAGCGCCGATGCGGCGGCGACATTGGCGTTAAAAGCCTCGGCGACTTCGAGGGCGGTGAAGTCTCCAGAGGCCACACCCGCGCGGATCGCGGCCACGCCCAGATCGGTGAGGTCGGTCATGCTGGCTCCCCTCCCGCTTGCGGGAGGGGTTGGGGGTAGGCCTGACGGCCCAGCGCACCACATCTGTGGCGCGCTCCCACCCCTGGCCCCTCCCGCAAGCGGGAGGGGGAGTAGCAGGAAACACAAGCGCGCATCATTCGATCACCTTGGGCACGCCGAAAAACCCGTGCTCCGCCGCCGGCGCATTGGCCAGCACGGCATCGCGCTTGCCGCCGCCGGTCAGCGGATCGGCGTCGATCTCGTCGGCGCGCAGGCGCAGGTGGTTTTCGATTACGGCCGTCATCGGCTCGATGCCTGCAACATCGACTTCGCCGAGCTGCTCGACCCAGGCGAGAATGCCGTTCAGTTCGGGCACCATGGCTTCCAGCTCGGCCTCGGTCACCTTGATCCGGGCAAGCGCGGCGATCCTGGCCACGGTGGCGGTATCGACTGACATTATGACTGACTCCGGAAAGCCGCAATCACGGTGTGGGGGCGCCCGGTCCGCCTGGCGCGCCGCCCCGGGGTGGTCCGCCCTGTCCGCCCTGGCCCTGCTGCTGCGCCTGCATCTGCTGGAGCTGCTGCATCATGCGCTGCTGCTCCTCGATTTCGGCGCGGCTCTTGAAATCGATCAGATCGACTTCGAAAGTCAGATCGGTGTTGGGCGGGATCTGGCCCGCCTCCTTGTCGCCATAGCCCAGCTCAGCCGGGATAAAGATGCGATATTTGCCGCCGCGCTGCATCTGCAACAGCGCCTTGGTGAAGCCGGGAATCACGCCCTGTAGCGGCATGGCGGCCTGTTCCTGCTGATCGAACACCTTGCCGTCCGGCAGCGTGCCCTTGTAGCCGATCAGGGCAATGTCATCGATGGTTGGCGATTCGCCGCTGCCCTTGATCAGGGTCTCCACCTTCACTTGCACGGGCATGGCCGCCCAGGCGATTCCGCCTGCCGCGAGCATGGCGGCGAGTACGCCCAGCCACAGCTTGGCCAGCGAACCCTTTGCTATGGGCTGAAGCGGAACGCGGGTGATCTCGGTCATGATAAAATCCTGATGCGAAAATGCGAAAGGGCGCGGAAACGATCCGCGCCCTCTTGGCTTATCGCTCTAAGGCAATCAAGCAGGCTTTCGCCCTTATTTCGCCCCGTCGCGCTCGGCCCGCTTGCGTTCCAGCTTGCGCGCGCGGCGAATGGCGGCGGCCTTTTCGCGGGCGCGCTTTTCGCTCGGCTTCTCGTAGTGCCGGCGCAGCTTCATCTCGCGGTAGACCCCTTCGCGCTGCAGCTTCTTCTTGAGCGCCCGCAGGGCCTGATCGACATTGTTGTCGCGCACGAGAATTTGCATAAACCGAAGCACCTCAAACCAAACAGCGAGAGCCCGCATGACTGGCGGGAATCGCCCGAATTGAACGCAGAAACAGTGCCGAATCCGCATGGGACACGGCGACGAATGCCGGGCCGCTAGCAGAGCGTCCGCGCAATGGCAAGGGGCGTTGCAGCGGCGTGTTATCGCCTGCGCTTGCCTTCCAGGGCTTGATTTGACTTTCGAATTCCCGTCGATCCATTACCCTGCCCCTGTCGAATCAGGGGGAATGTGTAATGCCTAGACTATATGTAACCGTGTCGGCGATCGCCTTGTTGGGTGGCCCGTTTGCGCTGGCTCACGCGGATTCTCCCCTTGCCGGACAAATGCTGGCCAAGTCCGGTCCGATCATCATCGGCCCGACACCCACGCCAACGACAAGCTCTGCTCCGGCACCCGCGCCATCGCCTTCCGCGAAGCCCAGCCCGGCTCCTTCGCCAAGTCCGGCGCCTGCACCTTCACCGGCGCCAAAGCCAAGTCCGTCGCCTGCGGCTTCGGCAAAGCCCGCCGTGCCTGCCGCATCGACTGCCGTGGCCGGTGTGCCAGTTGCCCCGACTCTCAGCAAGTACAAGGACGTGAATGAGTTTGTTGCGGCGAACCGCAGTTTTCGCAATCAGGTTGCCACGGCCTGGGCAAGGGGTGAGATCGATGCCCCGACTTTCCGCACTCTGATGGGGGTCTTTCGTTCGAACCGGCAGGCCGCCGCCATCGCTGGCGGAAAGTAGGGACAGTCGCCACGGCCCTGTTCAAGGGGAAGGTGGCCTAACCGCATTTGGCTGGCTAATGGGAAAGCCATGACCCCGCCGTCTTTCCCTGTTGCATCGCTCTATGTCGCCATGGGAGGCGGCTTGGGGGCGTGGCTGCGCTATTGCACCGGAGTGCTGTGGTCCCGCGCGATCGGGCCGGTGGCGGCAAGCGGCTTCCCTTACGGGACGCTGACAGTGAATGTGCTGGGCAGCCTCGCCATGGGGCTGCTCGCGGGCTGGCTTGCACGACACGGACAGCATGGCGAGGGATGGCGATTGCTGCTGGGCGTGGGTGTGCTGGGAGGTTTTACGACGTTTTCCGCTTTCAGTCTCGAAGTTGCGTTGTTCATCGAGCGCGGCGCCTGGGCGGCGGCCGTGTTCTATGCCGGGCTGTCGCTGGCGGCTGGCATTGCCGGGCTGTTCGCCGGGCTTGCCCTGATGCGGGCAATTGGATGAGCCAGACAGTCCGCCAGTTTACCGTCCAGCCGGATGACGACGGTGTGCGCCTCGATCGCTGGTTCAAGCGGCACTTGCCGCAAATCGGCTTCGCCATGATCAGCCGCTGGGCGCGCACCGGGCAGATACGCGTGGACGGCAAGCGCGCCGATCCGGCCGACCGGCTGGTTGCAGGTCAGGTTCTGCGTGTTCCGCCAGGCGGCGAAACGCCGGAACGCGCGCCGCGCGCGCGCAAGCCCCTGACCGAAGACCAGATCGCCCAGGCCGAGGCCATGGTGCTGGCCCAGGACCGCGCCGCCATCGTGCTCAACAAGCCACCCGGACTTGCCACACAAGGCGGCAGCGGCACAAAGGAACATGTCGATGGGCTGCTCGATGCCTTTGTAACGGACGGCCCTCGTCCGCGCCTGGTCCACAGGCTCGACAAGGATACTTCAGGTGTCCTGCTCGTTGCCCGTACGCCCGGCAGCGCCGCCTTCTTTTCCAAGCGGTTTTCCGGCCGCACGGCGCGCAAGATATATTGGGCGCTGGTGGTCGGCGTGCCCGAAAGGGATGAGGGTCTGATCGAACTGCCGCTGGCCAAGCAACCCGGTACGGGCGGCGAGAAGATGATGGTCGATCATTCCGAGCACGGCCAGAGCGCCCGTACCCGCTACCGGGTGCTCGACCGGGCAGGCAATCGCGCCGCCTGGGTGGAACTGAGTCCGCTGACTGGCCGCACGCATCAGTTGCGCGTGCATATGGCGGCGCTGGGCCATCCGATTGTCGGCGATGGAAAGTACGGCGGGCAGGAAGCCTTCCTCACCGGCTCGATCAGCCGCAAGATGCATCTGCACGCCCGCCGCCTGATCATCGATCACCCGGATGGCGACCGGATCGATGCCGTCGCGCCGCTGCCTGACCATTTCGCTGCTTCCATGGCCCAGCTCGGCTTCGACCAGGAACTGGGCGAGGCGCTGCCGGAAACGCCGCTCATGCCCACACGCGAAGTGAAGAAACAGGCGGCGCGCGCCCATGCCAAGCAGGTACGCAAGGAACGCCGCGGCGAGCGGCGCAGCCGGGGGGCGGGCGGGCCGAAGCGCAAGCCGCCGGGCCGGAAGGGCAGGCCCTGATGCACCCCAACTCGCTCTACCGCCATGAAGACCGCGCCCTGCTGGAATCGCTAATCGGCGAAATCGGCTTCGGCATGATCTTCGCCACCACGCCCGAAGGCCCCCGCGTGGCGCATGTGCCGCTGTTGTGGACGGGGGACGGAGCCGTGCAATTCCATCTCGCGCGCGGCAATGCGCTGGCCAAGTATATCGACGGGATGACAGCGCTGGCCGTGATCAACGGACCCGACGGCTATGTCTCTCCACGCTGGTATGCCGATCCCGCTCAGGTTCCGACCTGGGACTATGTCGCGCTGGAACTCGAAGGACGGGTGCGGCGGATGGACCAGGATGGGCTGCTCGGGCTGCTCGATGCGCTGACCGGGCGGCAGGAAGCCAGAGTCACGGGCGGCGAGCCCTGGACCATGGACAAGATGCCGACGGACAAACTGCGCGGGTCGCTTAAGGGGATTATCGGCTTCGAGCTGGAAGTGAAGGCCTGGCGGCCGACGTTCAAGCTGTCGCAGAACAAGAGTTCCGAAGAGCGCGCCCGAGTGGCGCGGGGACTCGAAGCGCAGGGTTCGCGCGCCATTGCCGAACTGATGCGGACGCTGGCGCCGTGAGCACCCGGTCGTCTCCGGTCAAACTGGCCGTGTTCGATTGCGATGGCACGCTAATCGACGGCCAGGCCAGCATCTGCGCGGCGATGGAAGCGGCCTTTGCCGAATTCGGCCTGCCCCTGCCGCCCCGCAATCTCATTCGCCGGGCGGTCGGGCTCAGCCTGCCGCAGGCCGTGCGGCGTTTGCTGGGCGAGGATGACGAGACTCTGCACCGCGATCTGGCCGAAGCCTACAAACGTCATTTCCGCGAGGCGCGCGCGTCGGGCGCGCTGGAGCAGCGGTTGATCGACGGAGTCGCACCCTTGCTTGACATGCTGCGCGATGCGGGCTGGCTGCTCGGTGTCGCCACCGGCATGTCGGACCGGGGGCTGGCCCATTGCCTGGCGGCGAACGGCATCGCCGGCCATTTCGTCACCCTCCAGACTGCCGACCGCCACCCCTCCAAACCGCACCCCGCCATGCTCGAAGCCGCGCTGTTCGAGGCGGCGGCGCTGCCGGGACAGGCGGTGATGATCGGCGATACGGTCTACGATATCGACATGGCCGCGAGTGCGGGCGTGCGCGGGATCGGAGTCGATTGGGGCTATCATGAAAGTGCGGAACTGACTGCCGCCGGCGCCCGATTCGTCGCGGCGACACCGGCCGAGCTTGGGGAGTATCTGTCGCGATGAATATCGACCCCGGCGGCGAGGATCTTGCCCGGCGGCGTTTCCTGATTCTAGGGCTGATCCGGCTTTCCGGCGTCGCCCTCGCCTTCGTCGGAGCGGCGATCACCGCCAATATGATCGGTTTGCCGGAGCAATTGGGCTATGTTCTGATAGCCGTGGGGGCGATCGATGCTCTGGTCATGCCGATCGTCCTCAGCCGGGCCTGGAAGACACGAGGGCCATGAAGCGGTTCTACAAGCAGGTTTCAGTCGAGGGACAGGAAGGCCAGTGGCAGATCCTGCTCGACGGGCGCGCGGTCAAGACGGCGGGAGGACGCCGCCAGGTGCTGCCTACCCAGGCCATGGCCGATGCTTTGGCGCACGAATGGGCGGAGCAGGGCGAGAACATCGACCCCGGCCGGTTCGTGCTGCGCGACCTGGCGGACTACACGATCGACATTGTCGCCCCCGGGCGCGACACGGCGATCCTGTCGGTCCTGCCATACGCCGAGACCGATACCCTGTGCTATCGCGCCGACGAGGGTGAGGCGCTGCACGCGCGCCAGATCGAGGTCTGGGAACCGCTTCTGCAGGCGGCCGAGCAACGCTGGGACGTCCATTTCGTGCGCGTGTCCGGGATCGTCCATCACGCGCAGCCCGAGGCGACTCTGGCGCGCATGGCGGCTGTGCTGGCGGCCCGTGACGATGCCACCTTGGCCGCGCTCCACACGCTCGCCAGTCTTGCTGCATCGCTTGTGTTGGCGCTCGCTGCCGTCGAGCCCCATGCCGATGCCGAGGCCCTGTGGCAGGCCGCCAATCTCGAGGAAGACTGGCAAGCCGATCTATGGGGCAAGGACGCCGAAGCCCAAGCGCGCCGCGCCCGCCGGTTTGCTACATTCGCGGCGGCCATGCGGTTTGCGGCGCTGTCATCTGGCTCTAATGCCCCGGGAAATCCATAAGCGATTCGACCAGAAGCCCCGCTACGCGCAACTTTGCCGCGCCGCCCAGATCGGGCAGGTCGATGACGAACAGCGCGTCCTTCACCCGCGCTCCGGCTTGCCGCAACAGCTGGACCGCGGCGAGCGCGGTGCCGCCGGTAGCAATCAGGTCGTCGACCAGCACGAAGCGTTGACCGTCGGCCACCGCGCCCGGATCGACCTCCAGTGTGTCGGTGCCGTATTCCAGCGCATAGTCGATTGCGAGCACCGGCACGGGCAGCTTGCCGGGTTTGCGCACCGGCACGAAAGGCAGGGCCAGCTTCGCAGCCACGGCGGCACCGAAAATGAAGCCGCGCGCCTCGATCCCGGCAATCGCCTGGGCATCGGCGGCCACGGCCCGAGCGGCGAGATGATCGATGGAAGCGGCAAGACCCGGCCCATGGCCGATCAGCGTGGTGATGTCGCGGAACAGGATACCGGGCTTGGGAAAGTCCGGGATGGAGCGGATGAGGTCCTTGAGTTCGGCGGGTGTCATCGACGGTCCCCAATGCAAAACGCCCCTCGCATCGCGGGATGCAAGGGGCGCTTGTTATTCATGGTGTGCGAAGGATCAGTGCTTCTCGTTCGCCCAGACGTTGCGATAGGCGAGATAGGCGAGGACCGTCGCGAAGAGCAGGAAGGCCAGCACCGGCCATCCGGTCTGGTGGCGCTTTTCCAGCTCGGGCTCGGCAGTCCAGACGAGGAACGCCGAGACGTCCTTGGCCATCTGGTCGACTGTCGCCTTGGGATTGCCTTCGCCATAGGTCACCTGGCCTTCGGACAGCGGCGGCTGCATGGCGATGTTGAGGTTGGCGAAATAGGGATTGTAGTGCAGCCCGTCCGGCGTCTTGGCGTCGGGGAACTTGGCCAGCAGGTCGGCCGGCTGATTCTGATAGCCGGTCAGCAGCGAATAGACATAGGATGCGCCGCCGTGCCGTGCCTTGGTGATCAATGAAAGATCGGGCGGCGAACCCTGGCCGCCGTAGATCACCGGCGGGAAATAGTCGGTCGGCAGGCCGGCATGGCTCTTCACTTCGCCGGTGTTGCGATCATAGACCGGGATCTGCGCCTTTGTGGCGATCGCTTTCACTTCGGCGTCGGTATAGCCCAGCTGCTTCAGGTCGCGGTAAGCGACGTGGCGCAGCGAGTGGCACGCGGCGCAGACTTCCTGATAGACCTGAAAGCCGCGCTGCAGCTGCTGGCGGTCAAACTTGCCGAACATGCCGTCGCTGGCCAGGCTGAGATGCTTGGGGTGCTTGTGAAAATTGGCTTCCACGGTGTTCGGTAGGCCTTCTTGCGAAGTGCCCACCACTTCCCACAGGAACGACCAGGCCAGCGCCAGCGCAAAGCCTATGCCAACGAGGATGGAGAGAATGCGGATCATGGTTCGGTCTCTTTTTTCCGTCTCGTTGAATTTCAGGCGCTAGCCTTGGGCAGCTTGGCGGCTTCGTCGGCGCCCAGCACTGCCTCGGTGATCGAGAAGGGCAGCGGGTCGGGCCGTTCGATCGACGAGACGATCGGCAGGATGACGAAGAAGTGGAGGAAGTAATAGATCGCCGCGATCTGGCTGATCATCAGATAGGGTTCTTCGGCCGGCGCGCCGCCGCAGTAGCCCAGCACCAGCACGTCGAGCACCAACACCCAGAAGAATTTCCGGAACAGCGGACGATAGTGGCCCGAACGCACCGGCGACTTGTCGAGCCAGGGCAGGATGAACCAGACCAGGATCGAGAGGAACATGGCCAGCACGCCCATCAGCTTGGCCGGCATGAAGAAGAAGTCCTGGGTGAATGCGCGCAGGATCGCGTAGAACGGCCAGAAATACCATTCGGGCACGATATGCGCCGGCGTGCTCATCGGGTTGGCCGGAATGTAGTTGTCCGGGTGGCCGAGATAGTTGGGTGCGAAGAACACCACCGCCATGTAGATCATCAGGAAGACCAGCGCCGCCCAGCCATCCTTGGCGATGAAATAGGGGAAGAAGGGAACCGTATCGCTCTCGCTCTTCACTTCCACGCCGGTGGGGTTGGAAGAGCCCGGAATATGCAGCGCCCAGATGTGCAGCACGACGACGCCGACAATGACGAACGGCAACAGGTAGTGCAGCGAGAAGAAGCGGTTGAGCGCGGCGTTATCCGGCGCGAAACCGCCCAGCAGCCAAGTTTGGATCGGCTCGCCGACAAAGGGAATCGCGCCGAACAGGCCCGTGATCACCTTGGCGCCCCAGAAGCTCATCTGGCCCCAGGGAAGGACATAGCCCATGAAGGCAGTCGCCATCATCAGGAGGAAGATGACTACGCCCAAGAGCCAGACCATTTCGCGTGGCGGCTTGTAGCTGCCGAAGAAAAAGCCGCGGAAAATGTGGATATAGATCACCACGAAGAAGGCCGAGGCGCCGTTGGCGTGCATATAGCGCATCAGCCAGCCCCAGTTGACGTCGCGCATGATGTGCTCGACCGAATCGAAGGCAACGCCTCCATTGGCCGCATAATGCATGGCGAGCACCACGCCGGTGACGATCTGGATGCCGAGGCAGATCAGCGCGAGGAAGCCGAAGTTCCACCAGTAATTGATGTTGCGCGGCACCGGATAGCCCGATCCCACGGCATTATAGACGAAGCGCGGCAGCGGCAGCTTCTCGTCCATCCACTGCATGAAGGGATGGCTCGGCTTGTATTCCTTGGCCCAGGGAAAGCTCATGTTCTTCTACCTCAGCCGATCTTGACGACAGTGTCGGATGTGAATGCGTATTCCGGAACCTGGAGGTTCTTCGGCGCGGGGCCTTTACGGATGCGGGCGGCGGTATCGTAGTGCGAACCGTGGCAGGGGCAGAAGTAACCGCCGAAATCGCCTTTCACCTCGCCCTCGCCGGCGCCCATCGGCACGCAGCCCAGGTGGGTGCAGACGCCCATGGTGATCAGCCAGTTTTCCTTGCCTTCCTTGGTCCGCTCGGCCAGCGTTTGCGGATCGCGCAGCGAAGCGACATCGACCTTGTTGGCCTCGGACACTTCGGCGGGCGTCAGGTTGCGGATGAACAGCGGCTGCTTGCGGAACACCTTCTTGATCGCCTGGCCGGGCTGAATCGCGGAAATATCCACGTCGATCGAGCTTTCGGCGAGAACGTCGGCGGAAGGATTCATCTGGCTGACAAGCGGGATCAGCGTCAGCAGTCCGCCGACTCCCGCCGCGCTTACCGCGGCGATATTGATGAAATCGCGACGACGAACGCCATCCCCGGTGAGGTCTTCCGGAGTGGCGGTGCCCGCATCTGTTGCCATGATCTAGTCTAGCCTTGCTCTGCATGCCCGCCACCGGATGGCAGCGGGCCGGAATTCGAACTATCGGTGCGCCTGACAGGGCCCCCCTGTGCGCCTTGATCCTTCGCCGGGGCGACCCGGGCCGGGACCGGCTTGGCGCGGCTGATAGACGCGAAAACAGGCCCTGCCAACCGTGTTTTTGGACTTTTTCACCGCCCCGGATTCAAGATATCAACCCAGCCCGATCAACGACAATTGGCGGCCATAGGCTGCTTCGCCCCAATGCGTGGCGCGGCGGAAGGAATAGAATCGCTCCGGATCGGAGCAGGTATCGAGGCCAAGCCGCTCGACATTCACGATTCCCGCCGATTCGAGCCGGTGGGCGACATAGCCTTCGAGATCGAACTGCCAATGACCGGGCTTTCCGGCCGCGAAGAACCGGGCATTGGCCGAGTCTTCCCGGGTGAAACGGCTGGCGAAAGCCTCGTCCACTTCATAGCTTTGCTGCGCGATGCAGGGCCCTATCGCCGCGACGATCTCTTCGCGCCGCGCGCCCAGCGCTTCCATGGCCTCAATGGTTTCGTCAGTCACTCCTGCGATCGCGCCTTTCCAGCCAGCATGGGCTGCGGCCACGACACCCGCCTTGCGATCGGCCAGCAGCACGGGGGCGCAATCGGCCGTGACAATGGCGAGCAGCAGGCCCGGCGTCGCGGTGACCAGAGCATCGGCCTCCGGCCTTGCGTCGTCGCGCCACGGCCCGGTGACAGTCACACAGCGGGGCGAGTGCACCTGATAGACACTGACCAGCTGCGCGCCCGGCAAGACCGCCTCGGCCGCCCGCCTGCGATTCTCTGCGACATCGGCCGGTTCGTCGCCCGACCCCAGACCGCAATTGAGCCCCGCCACTTCGCCCCGTGACACGCCGCCGCGCCGCGACATGAAGCCGTGCGGCACGCCTTCCAGAAGGTCGGCCCGAATCGCTTCGACGCTAGAGGCCAAGGCTCTTGTCCACTTGCTCGCGGGTATCGCGCGACAAATCAGGTCTTGCGGCAATACGTTCCAGCTCCCCGCGCATCAGCGCCGAGCGTCCCGCTTCGACCCGCCGCCAGCGGCCCAGCGGCGGCACGAAACGTGCGGCGGTCTGGGCATTGACCGGATCGAGCATCGCGATGAGGTCGGCAATCATGCGATATCCCTCGCCGCTGGGTGCGTGGAACGCCGCCTGATTTTGTGCCAGCGCCATGTAGAGCGCGCGCACCCGGTTGGGATTGGCAAGAGTAAAGTCGCGGTGCTTTGACAGCTCCCTGACATGGGCCAGCACTTCGGGATGGAGCGAGCCGGCCTGCAGGGTGAACCATTTGTCGATCACCAGGGGATTGCCGGAATAACGCTTGAAGAAGTCGGCAAGAGCTTCCTCCCGTTCGGGTGCCTGCAACCCGCACAGCACCATCAGCGCGCCCTGCCGGTCGGTCATGTTGTCGGCTGCGCGATATTGGGCGTCAGCGCGGCGGGCGCCTTCCCCCGGCGCCCCGGCGGCGAGATAGACCAGAGCCTGGGTCTTGAGCTTCCTGGCCCCGCGCGCGGCGGCGTCACGCGCATAGGGCAGCGCGCTGACCCGGTCGTGCAGCCTTGCCAGCCGATCATGTAACGACCGGCCCAGCCAGGCCTTCAGGCCTTCGCGCTCCTGGTGGATCGCGCCCGGGTCGGCGACCGGCAACTGTTCGGCGAGATAGGATTCCGCAGGTAGAATCATCAATTCGCCCCGCATCAGATCGTCAAGGCCAGGATCCTCGATCACTGCGCCGAGTGCGCGGCCGATCGCGTCGCGACCCGCCTGCCGCTCGGCATCGCACAACATGCCGCCGCTGACTGCCGCGATAAGATGGCGCCCGACCAGGTTCTGCAGCGCCTCGTAGCGGGCGAAAGGATCGTCGTCGTGCGCCGCCAGGAAGACGAGGTCTTCGGGCGTCGCATCGCTCTCCAGTGCGACCGGCGCGGAGAACGTGCGGTTGATCGACAGCACCGGCCGCGAGGCGAAACCGGGGAACGTCAGCTCCGCCCTGGCCTGGTCCAGCACAAAGAGCTGCTCGCCTTGATGCCTGCCGCTATCCCTATCGAACAGCGCCAGTTTCAGCGGAATCGGCATGGGCTGTTTGCCGGCCTGGCCCGGGGTCGTCGGTACAGTCTGTTCGAGGTGCAGCGTTGCCGTATTGCCCGCATGGCTCAGCCGGGCCGTCACTTTCGGTGTGCCGGCCTGCGAATACCACAGGCGGAATTGCCTGAGGTCGAGCCCAGCCCCCTCCTCGATCGCTTTGACAAAATCCTCGCAAGTCGCCGCCTCGCCGTCGTGCCGGGCGAAATAGAGATCGGTGCCTTTGCGGAAACGCTCGGCCCCCGCCATGGTGCGCATCATGCGGATCACTTCGGCGCCCTTGTTGTAGACTGTCGACGTGTAGAAGTTGCTGATTTCCTGATAGGAATCGGGGCGGATCGGATGGGCCAGCGGTCCCGAATCCTCAGGGAACTGCGCCTGGCGCAGCACGCGCACATCCTCGATGCGCTTGACCGGCTCGCTCGCCATTGCCGCGCTGAACAGCTGGTCGCGCAGCACCGTGAAGCCTTCCTTCAAGGAGAGCTGGAACCAGTCGCGGCAGGTAATGCGGTTGCCCGACCAGTTGTGGAAATATTCGTGGCCGATCACGCCTTCGATGGCGTCGTAATCGGCATCGGTCGCGGTTTCGGGATCGGCGAGGACATAGCGGGTGTTGAAGACATTGAGGCTCTTGTTCTCCATCGCCCCCATGTTGAAGTCCGAGACCGCGACAATGTTGTACTGATCGAGATCGTATTCGCGCCCGAAGGCTTCCTCGTCCCATTTCATCGAGGCGATCAGCGAGTGCATGGCGTGGCTGGTGCGGTCGAGATCGCCCTCGCGCACCCAGATCGCGCACGCGACCTTGCGGCCGGACATCGTCGTGAAGGTCTCGCGGTTGGCGACCAGCTGCCCCGCCACCAGCGCGAAGAGGTAACACGGTTTGGGCCAGGGATCGCGCCATTCGGCCCAGTGCGCGCCATTCGCGCCCTCGCCGCTCGCCGTGCAGTCGCCGTTCGACAGCAGCACCGGAAACCTGGTCTTGTCGCCCTCCATCCGCACCCGGTAGGTCGAGAGCACGTCGGGCCGGTCGGGGAAAAACGTGATGCGCCGGAAGCCTTCCGCTTCGCACTGGGTGCACAGCATGCCGTTCGAGGCATAGAGGCCCATCAGCTGCGAATTGGCGGCGGGATTGATCAGGGTTTCGATGGAGACTTCGTGTTCGTCGCCGGGCAGCTCGATGACAAGATCGTCGCCCTCCTTCCGCCAGTCGTTGACGGCCTTTCCGTCCACTTCGACCGCCAGCGCGGCAATCCCGTCGCCGTTTAGCCGGATTGCCGACGCGCCGCTGCCCGCCGGATTGCGTTTCACCGAGAGGGTGGAGCGAACTCTGGTCTCATCGAGTCCCAGCGCGAAGTCGAGCGCCACTTCCGACACCAGCCATTCTGGCGGGCGATAGTCCTCGCGGTAGATGGTGACGGGCGGGGCGGCCATTTCGGGGGTTCGGGCGATATCCATGTCTCCACCCATACCCGTTCGTGTCGAGCGAAGTCGAGACACCGCGCGCAACGTGTCTCGACTTCGCTCGAC
>JBFWSE010000034.1:0-30813 GCA_050248535.1 Novosphingobium sp. | reverse complement strand
CCTTGCATATAGGCATAGGACAGGTTGCCGCCCTCCGTATTGGTCGGGATGCGCCCCCCCACCGTCATCTGCCCGTCCTTGCAGAAATCGAGTCCGGTGCCCTGCGGCGTGAAGCCCATGCCCTCGCCCTGGTTTATCAGGTGAAAGCTCGATGCGTCGTAGCCTTCGAAATGCTCGATATCGTCGAGCGTGACGCCGGCCATGGCAAACGCCTCGTCGCGGGCCTGGGCGATCTGCGGGCGCATCTGCTCGACCACCATGGTGTGCATCTTGTCCTGCTTGATCTTCGCCATGCTCCACCCGGCGACATCGACCGGCACCTGCTTCATCGAGCGCGCCATGTCGGCCTTGCGCACGATCAGGCAAACCGCACCGTCGTTGACGATGCAAATGTCGAACAGGTGCAGCGGGCGCACGATGTAGCGCGAGGCCATGTAGGCATCGAGCGTCAGCTCCTTCTGCATGACGGCATTGGGCTTAGCCATGGCGTGGCGGCGCACCTGCATGGCGACTTCGGCGAGGTCTTCCTCGCGCTTGCCGTATTTCCACATGTAGTGGGAGAAGATCAGCGACCAGTGCGCCGCCTGCGACGACCAGCCCCAGGGATGGAAATAATAGTACGACGAAGGCGCCCCGCCCTCGCCCGAAGGATCGGCGACGCCGCCGGTATCGAAGGTCATGCCGCCAAACAGCCGCCCGGCGCTGCGCGAAGCGACGGCGAACAGCATGGCGATGGTATCGGCCTTGCCCTCGGCGATTGCCGCGCAGACATTCGGTAGTGGCCCCGCCATGATGTTGCCATTGGCCTGCGCAAATTTCGGCTTGAGCCCAAGCACCCTGGCGACGTCTTCGGGCGGCGGGCCGCCATAGGTGAACGATGTCGTCAGCCCGTCGATATCGTCACGGGTCAGTCCGGCATCGTCGAGCGCGCGATCGAGCGCTTTGGTCATCAGGCCTTCGAGCGTTGGCGGCGCTTAGCCCTCTGGCTTCTTGCGTTCGGCCTGGTAATCGTCGTGAAATTCACTTTCGCCGATACCGACAATCGACGCCTTGCGGCTGAACTCGCGCAAGCTCGGCGGCATGGTGATCGCGCCGTAGGACATGAACCTCTCCCGTTATTTTCTGCTGCAATCAGTGGCGGTTTACGGGCAACTTGCCAAGTGACTTCCTTCGACATTTGGCATGATTTCGCGCGCCAGCAATTCGGTCTGTTCCATAAGGTCGGCGAAGTCGCCCGCCATCGGCAGTACGACGAATTTCTCTATGCCTTGCGCAACATAGCGGCGCAGCGCAGCAATCACCATTTCGGCCGGGCCGATGGCAAAAGAATCCGCGAGCGATGCGCGGACTTCCTCGGGCATTCGCGCCAGGAGGCGCTGCCTGGCGGCAAGAACGCCGGCATCATTTGCCGGTCCAATGCGGACAGGCAGGCTTGCCCCGTAGTGATCGCTATCGATCGTCCGCCCGGTCTCGACCAGCGCCGCCTCGATCGCCCGCCGGGCATTGCCGGCAGCCTCCGGCCCGATCAGCCCGCCAAGCCAACCATCGCCCAGCCGCGCCGTGCGGCGGTAGGCCGCCGGGGAATGCCCACCGATCCACAGGGGAATGGTCCGCTCCGGTCGCGGAAACACGCCGGGCCCGCGATAGGTGAAATGGGCACCCGAAAATTCGATTTGTTCCTGTTCGAGCAGCAACCTCAACAAGGCGATAGCCTCGTCCGACTTGCGTGCCCGTACCGCCGGACTGGTTCCGGTTGCGGCCCAGAACGGATCGGACGCATTGCCGATGCCCAGCACCGGAAATACACGTCCCTCGCTCAGCCAGTCCGCCGTGGCCAGTTGCTTGGCCAGCAGAATCGGATCGCGGAACGCCGCGACCAGGGCATTGGTGCCGAATTTAAGCCGCTTTGTCCGCGCGGCGAGCGCCACAAGCATGGAAACAGGCTCGTGCGTCTGGCCCAGCAGCTGGTCCGAGTGCCAGATCGAATCAATACCCGCATCTTCGCAGAGATCGATCCAGCGCCAATAGTCCCGCGCCGCCAGCGGCACGCCGAGCCCCGGACCAACACCGACCCGGACACCCATATCAATAGCCCATCAGGCTCAACACTTCCTTGCGGCTCGACTGGTCCTCCAGAAACGTCCCCATCAGCCGGCTGGTGATCATGTTGACGCCTGGCGTGCGCACGCCGCGCCCGGTCATGCACCCATGCTGGGCATCGATCACCACGGCGACACCATGCGGCTTGAGATTGTCCCAGATGCATTGCGCGACTTCGGCTGTCAGCCGTTCCTGAATCTGCAGCCGGCGGGAAAAACCGTGCAGCACGCGGGCGAGCTTGGAAATTCCCACCACGTGATCCCTGGGCAAATAGGCGATGGCCGCCTTGCCGACGATCGGCGCCATATGGTGTTCGCAATGCGATTGAAACGGAATCTCCTTCAGCAGCACCACTTCATCATAGCCACCTACTTCTTCGAACACCCGGCTGAGATGGTGCGCCGGATCTTCCTCGTACCCCTGGCAATATTCGCGCCAGGCCCTTGCCACGCGCTTGGGCGTGTCGATCAGCCCCTCGCGCGTCGGATCGTCGCCGGACCATTTGATGAGGGTTCGGATCGCTTCCTGCACATCCTCGGGAACCGGCAATTTGGCCATCGGGCCCTCGTCACCTGCGCCGTTTTCTTCGTGATCCTCACACGCCATTCAAGCAATCTCCACTATCGCGGCCTTCTCAAGATACCACCGCGCCTGAACAATCCTCGCCGTCTTCCCATCGGTTCGAAGAATTCGGCGGGGCTTTCCGGGTCGAACAATGCGCTGTCCGCCATCGCTTTCTCCGCATCGGTCAGCTGACGCAAGACAAAAGGAACGAGCCGCTTGCCCTTGCCAGTCGCTGCGGCAATTGCCTTCGCCATGGTTCCGTGGGTCTCCAGATAGTCCTGCATGTCCTGCCGTGAGACGCCGCAATGCTCCGCCAGCATACGCTGACGCAACCCGGTTATCGCCGGCACGATATGCGCATTGCCCGGACGGGCTGCGTCGAGCACGACATCGGCTTCGGTATCGAGCCCCATCGACCGGTTATTCATGTTTGCCGAACCGACCCTGAGCACCTCGTCGTCGACAATCGCCAGCTTGGCGTGAACATATATGTCCGCACCGCCAGAGGTAACCGGCGTATAGACACGCAACCTCCTGGCGTGATCTCTTTCGTGGAGGGAGTGAAGCAGGCGTTCGCGAGCGGTGTCCATCGTCGCTTGTGCGAGCCAGCCATCGGCAGCTTTCGACGTGATGATGATGAATTCGGGCGGATCGGGTTCGGAGAGCCGAAGGGCAATGGCCTCGGCAATACTGCGCGAAGCAAAATACTGGCTTTCGGCGTAAAAGAAGCGGCGGGCGCGGGCAACATGGTCGAGAAACAGCGCCTCGACCTCGCGCACTTCCGGTGTTCCGGCATAGGCCGCGCGAGTCCGGGCAATGCCCACTTCGACATCGCGGAATTCGGCGGAAAGCCGATCCGGCCAGGCTGTCCCATCGCGCGGCAAGCACGGCGGCATCGGCGATCCATCCGCACGCTCCCAGCGCTCGCGTCCTAGTTCGGCCAAAGCCAGAGCCGCCTCGCCTTCGAGCAGAACGCTCATATCATGCCAGGGAGGATAATGGGTTCCGGTCGGACGGCGGCGGCGCGAATCCTCGTGCAGATGATCCGGCGTATCCCAACGGTCGGAGGTCATATCGATGCCCCCGCAGGCCGCGAATGTATCATCGATCACCACGATCTTCTGGTGATGGCTGCAACCGATCGGATGGGCACCGTCGAAAACGAATTCGATTCTGCGGTTGATGTACCAGCGGATGAGATCGATGATCATCGTACCGCGAAACAGCATTCGCAGCGCCCCGAAATTCCACTTGAGAGTGCGTATCCGCAGTCCACGGTTGCGCTTTACCAGCCAGACGAAGAAGGCCCCCAGCCGGGCCGGAAATCGCTCCTTTCTCGGCAGGTTCCACCAGCGCCGGCCGCCGGCGAGGCGTATGCGGGAATCGAAATCCCAACCGATCAGGAAAATCCGCTCATGGGCATTGAGCATGGCCTCGTGCATCAATTCGAAATAGGCTGCGCAATCGACCACGACATGCGCGCGGGCGGCCCTGGCGTAGCGCCATACTGTCTGTGGCTTCCCGTCCGGATCTTCGACCATGGCGCGAACCTAACTTCTCGCAACCCCCGCGTCACCTCTTGCCATTGTTTCCGCCGCACGCAATGCTGCGCACAAGCGGTGCAGCATTACAGGGAGAGATCGATGACCACCCCCACCAGCCAGATTCTCGCCGAACTGGCCGACCGCGAGGCGATCCGCGAATGCCTCTACCGCTATTCGCGTGGAGTCGACCGGCTCGATGCCGACATGGTCCGCTCGGCCTACTGGCCCGATTGCACCGACAACCACATGGGCTTTTGCGGCAATGCCGAGGAGTTCATCGCCTGGTCCTTCCCGATCATGGGTTCGATGGACCAGTCGCAGCATTTCATCGCCAATGCGCTGATCACGCTGCACGGCGACAAGGCCGATGTCGAAAGCTACTTCTACGGCTTCCACCGGATCAACACGCCCGACGGCCAGAAAAACGACGTGATCGGCGCCGGGCGCTATCTCGACAAACTGGAGAAGCGCGGCGAGGAATGGCGGATCATGACCCGCTATGTCGTCACCGACTGGTTCCGGCATTATCCGGATTCGGCCGACTGGTCGCAGGGCATGCTGGGCATCATGATCGAGCCGGGCGGGCGCTATCCCGATGACGACAGTTACAAGGTTCTCGATCTCAAGTAGGAGCCTCGCGATGACCGCTCCCCTGCGCTTCGGCTACGGCTTCGACATGCGCAATCCGTCGCAATGGTTCAAACCCTGGCCGGATTTCTACGCCGAAACCCTAGAATTCATCGAGCATATCGAGAGCCTCGGCTTCGAGCAGGTGTGGTTTGCCGAGCACCATGGCATCGACGATGGCTACATGCCCTCGCCCATCGTCTTCGGCGCAGGCGTGGCGACGCGCACGAAGAAAGTGCGCATCACACAGGGTGTCGGGCTGGTGCCGCATTACCACCCGGTGCGCCTGGCCGAAGATATCGCGGTTCTCGATATCCTGTCGAACGGGCGCGCCGAGCTTTCGATGGGGATCGGCTATCTCGGTTTCGAGACCGAGGCCTATGGCGTACCCAAGGGCAAGCGCGGGGCGATTTCCGACGAAGTTTTCGCAGTCACCCGGCGATTGCTGGCGGGCGAGACCGTCGATTTCGACGGCGAATATTACAGGCTCAAGGGTGCGAAATGTACTCCGCTCCCTGTTCAGAAAGGTGGCGTGCCGATCTTTGTTGCCGGCGTCGCCCAACCCGGCTTTCGCCGCGCCGCGCGTTTCGGCGACGGTTTCATCGGCCCGGTCGAATTCTGGCCGGCTTATGTCGAGGAACTCAAGGCGCTGGGCAAGAGCGAGGCCGACGGGCGGATCGTCTCGATGTCCTATTCGGACATGTGGTTTCTGGTCAGCGAGGACCCGGAACGCACGCTCGACCTGGTCGCGCCGCATGCGCATTACCAGATCAACACCTATGCCGAATGGCAGGAAGGCGCCGACTGGGCGGTCTTTGCAGGTATGAGCATCGACGAATTCAAGAAAGCCGGCATGATGAAGATTCTGACGCCCGGCGAGGCCGTCTCCTACATTAAGTCCCGCCAGGAGCTGGCGCCGATCGAAGCCTTCTGCATGCAGGCGCCTTCCGGGTTTCCGCTCAATGTGTTGGCCGAACATGCCGAACTGTTCGCCAGCAAGGTCATTCCGGCGTTCCGCTAGGCCATTTACCAAACAGGCTTAGCAATATCTTAACTGCGTTCCGGCCATTTAGCGCGTGACTGTTGGCTGGGGAACATGATGGCCGAAATCGTCCGTTGGGCTGAGCGCATTGCGCTGCTGTTAATGTCTGGAAGCGTGATCTGGCGGATGTTGCCGTCGTTCACGCTGCATCCGCAAGTGGTGCTGGTGCTGGCAAGCGAGCTGGCAGCGGTGTTTTTCCTGCTGATCCAGCGCAAGGGCACCTGGTCCAGTTCGTTCTACACCACGGCCATCGCCTTCCTGGGCACCGGCGCCGCGCTGCTTGTCTATCCGATCGGCGAAGAAGTCGCCCCCGTCTGGATAACGTTTCCGCTGATCACGTTCGGCACGGCAATCACGCTGGTCGCCAAGCTTTCGCTGCGCCGCAGTTTCGGGCTGATTCCGGCTAACCGCGGTGTCAAGATCGGCGGCGCCTACCGCTTCGTGCGCCATCCAATGTACACTGGTTACGTGATGAACCACGTTGGGCTGTTGCTGGTCTATTTCTCGGCGTGGAACCTGTGCGTCTATCTGGTCGCCTGGGTGCTGCTCTATCTGCGGGCGATCGAGGAGGAGAAGTTCCTGCTCAAGGATCCGCAATACGTCGACTATGCCAGCAAGGTAAAAGCGCGGATGATCCCGGGGCTGGTCTGACACGCCGGTTTTCGCTGGATATCTCCGGGCCTGACAGGCATTCTCCCGCCGGGGAGACGCCATGGACGCGCTCGAAATTGGCCTGTGCTGGGGCACAGTCTACAAGGCCAGCCTGATCGAGATGATCGAAGCCGCTGCGCGGTACGGTTTTCCGACGATCTCCTTTCCCCCTGCACTCCTGTTCGACGCGATAGAAGCCGGACACAATGCTGCCGGACTGCGCCGCCGTCTGGCCGATGCTGGAACCAGAGTGCGCGTGGTCGATTGCATTTCGGGCGGTTTGCCGGGCATGCCCTCCAGCCCGATTTCCTTCGACGGCAGGACCATGCCACGCCCCGATGAAAAGGCCTGCTTCGCCATGGCCGAAATGCTCGATGCGCCAATCGTCAATCTGGCGCATTACGGCGCCGATCCGGTGCCACGCGAAGAGTTGGTCGAAGCCATTGCCGGCATCTGCCGTCGGGCCAGCGTCCGGGGGCTGACCATTGCGCTCGAATTCGTGCCCGAGACCGGCATTCCCAGCCTTGAAGGCGCGCGCGCCATCGCCGGGGCTACCGGCGAGAGCAATTGCACTATCTTGCTCGATACCTGGCATCTTGCCCGCACCGGCGGCACCGCGACACACATTACCGCCCTGCCGACCGGCAGCATCGGCGCGTTTCAGCTTTGCGATCGCACCGAGCCGCCGGCCGGGACACCATACGTTCCCATGACCGGACGCGATCTTCCCGGCGAAGGCCAGTTACCGCTGCACGAGATCGTCACCGCGGCCCGGGCCAACAACCCGGCAATCACCGCCGAAATCGAAGTGTTCAGCGAGGAACTGGCCGGCATGAGCATCGACAAGGCCGCCGCACGCACCGCAGCGGCGCTTGCAGCATGGCGAGCAGCAAACGGCATCTGAGCCTCTCCGTTCGTCCTTGGTGGACGCCAGCCCGGGATTGCGCCAAGGCATCGCTCCATATTCGCAACGGCAGAATAAGGACCGACCCGCATGGCGCTACCCTCCCGGCTTCGCGACAATCTGACTCTGCCCGTATTCTGCGCCCCGATGTTCCTGTGCAGTTCGCCCGCGCTTGCCGCCGAATGTATGAAAAGCGGCATTGTCGGTTCGCTCACGGCCAATCATTGCCGCGACCTTGCCGAATTCGAGACGCATCTTTCGCTGGTGAGCACCGATGTTGCGCGTTTTTCTGAAGCGAATCCGGGGCGGACCATCGGCCCCCTCGCCGCAAACGTCGCCCCGACACTCGAAGAAGGCGCATTTGCCGAACACCTGAAGGCCTGCGAACGCCATGGCGTCTCGATCGTGGTCACTTCGGTCGGCAATCCGACAGCGGTCGGCCCGATCGTCAAGGATTTCGGGATGCTGCATTTCCACGACGTCACTAACATCCGCTTCGCCGAGAAGGCAGCGGCGGCGGGTGTCGACGGCATGGTGGCGATCGGCGCGGGCGGCGGCGGGCACTCGGGCGCGATCAGCCACCTCGCCTTCGTACCGAAAATCCGCGAGATGTTCGATGGCGTCGTCGTCATGGCCGGCGCCGTCACCACCGGCGGCGCCATTCGCGCCGCAGAGATTCTGGGCGCGGACCTGGCCTATATGGGCACGCGCTTCATCGCTACGAAGGAAGCCGGCGCGCCAGACGCCTACAAGGCGATGCTGGTCGAGGGCGGCATCGAGGACACGATCTACACCCGGGGCGTCAACGGCATGCCGGCCATGTGGCTCAAGGCCTCGCTGCGCGAAGCCGGGCTCGATCCGGACAACCTGTTCATCCCGGAAGGCCGATCCACGGAACACTTGCCTGCCGGCAAGACCCCATGGCGCGACATCTGGAGCGGCGGCCAGGGGATTGGCCTGATCCGCGACTTGCCGGCCACCCGGGATCTGGTCCGCACCCTACGCGAAGAATATATCGCCGCCTGCGGCATTCCCGACATGGCCGACGCTGCGCGTAAGGCGCAGGCTTCAGGAGCCTGAGCGCCCCTCAGGCCCCCTGCAAGGCCGGCCCCACCGGCGCCTCGCCCGCTGTTACGACCCGTTGCATCACTCGAGTGCCCGAATAGTCGGGCACGGCATAATGCTGCACCGCGCGGTTATCCCAGAAGGCCACGTCATTGGCCGACCAGTGCCAGCGCATGGCGAAGTCGGGAGACTTCAGGTGCTCGCGCAGCAGGGCGCAGATGTGTTCGCTTTCAGCCTGAGTCAGTTCAACGATGCGGACGACCCCTGCCTCACTGTAATAGAGCGCCTTGCGGCCGGTGCCTGGGTGCACCCGAATCAATGGGTGGATCACTTCGCCGCCATGGGTCGCTTCGTTGCCGGCATGCGCCCGCGCCGTCTGCACGCCCATCCGGCCCAAGGTCGGGAACATCGAATGGACAGCCGTCAGGCCGTCGAGCATCGACCGCATAGGTTCGGATAGCGCATCGTAAGCGGCATACATCGACAGCCAGCAGGTGTCGCCGCCGTATTCGGGCGGCTCGACCGCGCGCAGCGCCGTTAGGCCGGGCGGCACGGGCACGAACGACGTATCGCTGTGCCAAACGGCGGTCGAATTGCGCGTCGGCGCAAGATTGCTTGTCCCGACCGGCTTCGCATCCTGGTTCATCGCCGAAGCGAAAGGTTCGGGGATAGGCTCCGAAAACTGCGCGACAAATGCGCCCATCTGCTCGTCGCTGAGTGTCTGTCCCCTGAAGAACAGCACGCCATGATCGAGCATGGCCTGCCCGATTCCATCGATTTCGCCGCTCGACAGCGGCGCGGACAGGTCCACCCCTTCGACAAGCGCGCCGACATTGGTCGTCAGCTTGCTGATACGCATTCCCGTGTTTCCTGACATGACATTCTCTCCGCAAGCGACCTTGCTTTTTGCCGTGGCATCTTGTCAATCGGCAGGAAACAACAATCATCTATGGGACAGGAACCTTATGGACTTGCAATTGAAGGGCCGTCGCGCCCTCGTCACCGGCAGCAGCAGCGGCATTGGCGAAGCGATCGTACGCATGCTGACCGATGAAGGCGCGCGGGTAGTCGTTCACGGCCGCAACCGCGAGCGGGCGGAAGCGGTCGCCAGCGAGATCGGCGCGGCGGGAGTCGCCATCGGCGAACTGGCGGAAGAAGGCGTCGCGGCCAAGGTCCACGGCGAAGCCATTGAGGCGCTGGGCGGCAATGTGGAGATTCTGATCAACAATGCCGGCGGCAATTCCAGAGGCAATTCCACCAAGCCCCCGGCAGAAATCGATGCAGAGGATTTCGTGGCGAATTACCGGGCCAACACACTCGGCGCCACGCAGCTATGCAAGCTGAGCGTGCCCGATATGGTCGCCAACCGGTTCGGCCGCATCGTCAACGTTTCGAGCGCGGTCGCCATGCAGCCCAATTACATGGGCACGGACTATTCCGCGGCCAAGGCCGCGCTGCTCAATTATACCCTCAGCCTCGCCGGTTCGCTGCGCGGGGTGAACGTCACGGCCAATGTGCTGACGCCGGGCGTCATCATGGTCGACGGGCTGGTCCGCTTCGGCCGCCAGCGGTTCGGCGATCCGGACATGAGTTTCGACGATGTGGCAAAGAATCTGGCCGCGCTCGACGTTTTCGAAATGCCGCCCGTCGGCCGCGTCGGCCGGCCAGAAGAACTCGCCATGGTTGCCTGCCTGCTGGTGAGTCCGCTCTCGGGCTATATCACCGGCGCAAACTATCGCGTCGACGGTGGCCAGGTCCGTGGCCTGAACTGATCCAACCGATTGAGGAGAGATTCGATGTCCCAGAAAAAATACCGCGTCATACAGTGGGCCACCGGCGTCGTCGGTTCGGCCGCGCTCAAGTATTTCATCGAGAACCCCATGATCGAACTGGCCGGCGTGCTGGTCACCAATCCGGACAAGGCCGGCAAGGATGCGGGCGATCTCGTCGGCCTGCCCAAAACCGGCGTGCTGGCGACGAACGACGAAGAAGCGATCATCGCGATGGAGGCCGATTGCGTGCTCTTCGCGCCCAGCATGATGACCCCGCCCATCGATATGGTCTGCCGCCTGCTTGAAAGCGGCAAGAACGTGGTCTCGCCCGCTGGTCCCTTCCTGCCCAACAAGTGGATTCCCGAAGAGGCAGCGCGAGTCGAAGCGGCCTGCAGGAAAGGCAACAGCTCGTTCCACGGTTGCGGCATTCACCCCGGTTTTTCCGGCGACATCCTGCCGATCACCCTGCTTCGGCTGATGAATCGCGTCGATTGCGTCGAGGTTTCCGAAGTGATCGACAAGGTCCGAAACCCGATGATCTACACCGAGATCATGGGCTTCGGCGCCGATTGCGACGAGCTGCTCGCCAATCCACGCCGCAGCCCCGAAACCTACAAGTTCTTCTATTCCTCGATGGCCATGATCGCCGAAGCACTGGGCGTCGAAATCGAAAGGGTCACTGTCAGGTTCGAAGTAGCAAAGGCGCTCAAGGACATCGAACACGAGTTCGGCCTGGTGAAGCAGGGCACTTGCGGCGGCCAGCACTATGAATGGACGGCCTGGTCAGGCGGCGCGCCGATCATTGTCTATCACTTCTACTGGCAGCTGGGGCAGGATATCGATCCGGTCTGGGAGACGGGCGAAGCCATGTACCGCGTACGCATCCACGGCGACCCGCCGCTGGAATGCCAGCTGATGGGTCAGCAGGAAGCCGACGGCCGACACCCGTTCCTGGGACTGCCCTGGACTGGCCTGGTGGGCTGCACGGTAGTGCCCCAGGTCTGCGACGCGCCTGCGGGTGTCGTGACGCATTTCGATCTTGGCGTTGTCAAGCCCCAGGGGTTGGTGCGGCGCTGAAACAGGCCAGGTGCTGCGCCCTTGTCCCGCCAGGCCTACAGGGCAATTTTCCTTTAGGCGTGCCGCGCCTTCAGATCGCTGAACCGCACCAGTCGGCGGCTCTGCTCGTCCCAGACCGACAGACGCCAGCACTTCAGGCTTTCGAAAAGCGTGATCCGCCTGGCGCTGCTGCGCAACTCTGGCGCACTGTCGAGGAAGGCCTGCAGGCGGTAATTGGGGATGCGGCTGCACAGGTGGTGGACGTGATGCAGACCGATATTGCCACTGAACCATTGCAGGATGGGCGGAAGATCGAAATACGAGCTGCCTTTCAGGGCCGCAGCCTGGAAGTTCCAGTCGTCATGCTGCTCCCAATAGGCATCCTCGAACTGGTGCTGGACATAGAACAGCCAGTTTCCGGCCCATGAGGCCATGATCATAACCGGCAGGTACGTCGAAAGCACCGGACCCGCGCCAAAGATAACCATGGGCAGGCCGAAGACCACGAGCAGAACAGCGTTTAGCGAAAGTACGCTGCGCAAGGCGTCGCGGTCCTTGAGTGTTCGCCCTATTGGCAGCCTTTGCAGCACGATGAAATTGAGGGGCGCACCGATCAGGACCATGATCAAAGGGTTGCGATAGAGGCGATAGCCCAATTGCTTCATTGGCGTCAGCGCCTGGTATTCACGCACTGTCAGCATTTCGACATCGCCCCAGCCGCGACGATCGAGATCGCCATTCGAGGCATGATGCGCAGCGTGTCCCTTTTTCCACTCCGCATAGGGTGTGAGCGTGAGAACGCTGATGATACGGCCAAGGAAATCGTTCGCCGCCCGTGACCGGAAAAACGATCCGTGTCCGCAATCGTGCTGAATGATGAACAGGCGAACGAGCAGACCGGCGGTGGGAATCGCCATCAGCAGCGCCAGCCAATAATAATACCGACCGACGACACCGATCGCCACGAGCATGGCGACGAACATCGCGCCCGTCGTGGCCAGCTGGAACAGGCTGCGCTTCATATCCGCGCCATAGCCCTTGAATTGCGGAATGAACCTTTGCTCGATCGCTTCGCCGGGGCTGGCGAGCGAGGGTTCCGGGCGGCTTGGCAAGCTATTGTCCGTCTCACTAAATGCCTGTGAGAAAGAACCCGGGGCTGCAGCGAGATCTTGCTGCGTCACGGTCGATGTAAGCGTCATTTTCTACGTACTTTCGGTTCCGGCGTAGGCCTTTGCTCAAGCCAGGCCGCCTGCACGACAGAGGGCGCGCCTCCATCAAACCGGGACCGTACTGTTCATTCTGGCGGGAAAATCAGGGCAACGCGGGCGCTCCACGCACCAACCTCGACCATTGCCCTAAGCCTGGATTGAGCGCCTCTAGTGGCCGCTGGCGGCGCTAATTACAAGGGCTTGCTGACGAATATTGCTCAACAAACTGAAATCGTTCGAGACTTGCCGGTAGCGCGGGCAACCGGAACAAGATTGAATCCCGCAGCTCACACGGCCTCTACCGAAACCTCCAGTCCGGAATAGAGCAGCATCCCGGTGATCGGATCGACATCGCGCGTCGTCGAAGTCAGCCGGTTGACGTTCATCTCGTCCGACCAGCCATGCGGCACATTGATGCAGCCGGCGCGCAAGGTATCGTCGATCTTCATTTCGCGCCGGATATAGCCGCTGGCGCTGCGCACTTCGACCATGGCGCCTTCCGCAATCCCCGCAGCCGCGGCATCCCGCGAATGCATGAACACCTGCGGCGGATCGCGCAGATCGGTGAGGCGCGAGTTCTCGTGGTATTTCTGGCGGCGCGGGATGAGGATCAGGCTCTCAGGCTCTTCCGGACTCTCGCGCCCTTCCAAGTCGCGCAATTGCTGCGCCAGCAGCACTGGCGCGAGCCGCCAGCCGCCGATTTTCTCATCGACGAAACGCTGGACCCAGCCGATCACCGGCGGCTCGAACATCAGCCGCTTTTCCCTGATCTCGGCGAAATCGACCTCGGAATGAGTCAGGAGATATTCGAGAAACGTATCGTCTGTCCCTGCGTCGAGATCGAAGCCGGGGAAGAACTCGATGCCCATGCGCCGTCCCAGCTGGCCGACCACCCACCAATAGGCCTTTCGACTGCCGATCGGCTCGACCACCGCCGGAGTATATTGCGTCACCAGCATCGGGAACGAGGTATCGGTGACATAAGTCATGTCCGCCCGTTCGAGCTGGTCCTTGGTCGGCAGGATGTGGGTGGCGATGTCGGTGGTGCGGGTGTGGCGAATGTCGAACACGGCCATGACTTCGAGGTTCTTCAATGCCTCATAGGTCTTGGTGGTCTCGGGCAGGCAGACTTCCAGATTGCCGCCGAACACCGCCATGGCGCGCAAGTTCTTCGCGGCGATCTCGTCGGGAATGGCGGCGCAGGGATAATCGCCCGCGGTGCCGCGCAATTCGGGTCGGCTTTCCGGGCCCGGCCGGTTCCAGCCTTCCTCGGGCGCGGCAGGGCGATCCATCCGGTCGGCGCGGTTGATCCGCCCGGGATTGATCCATGAGCCGCCTTCGCGATCGAGCGAGCCGGTGACCGCCTGCAGGGCAAGCGCCAGCCACTGGGTGACGTTGCCGGCGCGCTGCATGGTGACGCCGGTGCCGGTCTCAACCGACAGCCGCCCGGCTTTACGGATGACCGCTACGAATTCCCGCAGCAGATCCGGATCGACCCCGCTGACCTTGCTGGCATAGTCCAATGTGAAGCGCTCGACGGCCGCCTTAAGCTTCTCGACGCCCTGTGTGTGCCTTTCTATGTAGTCGCGATCCGCGCCATCGATCAGCAGTTCGCGGATGGCATAGCCCAGGACCGCATAGTCCATCCCCGGACGCGGCTGGATGTGCCCGTCGGAGCGCTGCGCGGTCTCACTCCGGCGCGGATCGATGGTCCACAGTTGCGCCCCCCGTGCGCGCATGTCGCGCATCACGGCCGTCGGTGCATGCATGTTGATCGTACGGGTGTGCGAGATCACAGGGTTGGTGCCGACGAAGATGACGAGGCCGGTCTTGTCCAGATCGGCGCGCGGCTCGAGCCCGCCAAGCCCCGCCACCATTTCCGCCGCTACGGCCTTCGCCACGCTATCGATGGTGATGTCGCTGTAGCACGAAGGCGTACCGATCTTGCCGTTGAAGGCCAGCAGGCTGGCAAACCCGGCGGCATCGAGATAGCCGCCCCCTCCGACGAACGAGCCGACGCCGCGCGGACCCGATTCTTCAATGATCGTGGAAAGCTTCGCGGCAAGATCGTCGAGCGCCTCGTCCCAGCTTACCTCGCGCAGCACTCCATTCTCGCGGATCATCGGCACTTCAAGCCGCTCGGCGCGGTGATGATCGAAACCGACGGCGCGGCCCTTGGGACAGGTATAACCGCGCGAGACGGGATGGTCCTCGTCGGCGCGGACCTTGACCACCTGGTCGCCATCGACTGTCACTATGATCCCGCAGCCCGATCCGCAGATGCGGCAATATGACTTCTTCTCGACGACGGCCATTATACGGCTCCTCTCACCCATTTCCGGTGGTCTATCCTATCGCGACGAGGAATTGAAGCGGGCCCGTTCAACCGAATCCGCCACCTCCCGGCGTCAGGATGACGAAGCTGTCGCCGGCCTGCATGTCGGCAGCCCCCGTGGCATCCAAGTGCTCGACCGATCCATCGGCGCGCTCCACCCAGTTCTCCCCCGGAGCACCGTCTCCGCCTCCTGCCAGCCCGCACGGCGCGATCCTGCGGCGGTTCGCGAGAATGCTCGCCTGCATCGGTTCGAGGAACGTCACCCGCCGTTCCACTCCGTCGCCGCCGCAATGGGCGCCCTTGCCGCCCGAGCCGCGCCGGATGGCGAAACGATCGACACGCACCGGCAGGCGCTCCTCGAGCACTTCCACATCGGTCAGCCGGCTGTTGGTCATGTGCGTCTGCACCGCGCTGGTTCCGTCATGGTCCGGCCCTGCCCCCGATCCGCCGGCAATGGTCTCGTAATACTGGTACCGGTCATTGCCGAATGTGAAATTGTTCATCGTCCCCTGGCTGGGCGCAAGCCGGCCGGTGGCGGCGAACAGGGCATCGGTGACGACCTGGCTGGTCTCGACATTGCCGGCAACGACAGCGGCGGGCCATAGCGGATCGAGCATCGAGCCTTGCGGCACGATCAGTTCGACCGGTCGCAGGCAGCCGTCGTTCATCGGAATGGCCACGTCGATCAGGCTGCGCAGCACATAAAGCGTTGCGGCGCGGGTGATCGATCGCGGGGCATTGAAATTGTCGGTGAGCTGCGCGGTGGTGCCGGTAAAATCGATTACGGCGGAGCGCGCCTTGCGGTCGATGCGGATCGCCGCTTTCACTTGCGCGCCATTGTCCATCGGATAGGCGAATTCGCCGTCTTCGAGACCGCCTATCAGCCGCCGTACGCTCTCTTCGGCATTGTCCAGCACATGGCCCATATAGGCGGAGATGACGTCCTCGCCATGCGCGCGCGCTGCCAGGCCCAGCAGCTCGCTGCCCCGCGCACAGGCGGCGAGCTGGGCTCGCAGGTCGGAAATGTTGCGGTCGGGCTGCCGGGCGGGCCAGGCGCCGCTCGCCAGCACATCGCGCATTGCCGCCTCGCAAAAGCGCCCCTGATCGGCGAGCAGCACATTGTCGATCAGCACGCCTTCCTGCTCGATGCGCCTGCTGTCGGGCGGCATCGATCCGGGCGCTATGCCACCTATGTCAGCATGGTGGCCGCGCGCAGCGACGAAGGCATCGGGAGCTTCGGTTTCACCATAAAACACCGGAACGATCACGGTAATATCGGGCAGATGCGTGCCGCCGCGATAGGGATCGTTGAGCACATAGGCATCGCCGCGCCTGATCCCGCGACCATCCGCATTGCGGCCGCGCGCCTCGATCACCCGGCGGATCGAATCCCCCATGCTGCCCAGATGGACCGGAATGTGCGGCGCATTGGCGATCAGTGCCCCATCGGAATCGAAAATGGCGCAGGAAAAGTCGAGCCGCTCCTTGATGTTGACCGATGTCGCGGTTGCTTGAAGCACCAGCCCCATTTCCTCGGCAATGGTCATGAACAGGTTGTTGAACAGTTCGAGCCGGATGGGGTCGAACGATGGCCCCTCGAGCCGCCGGGTCGGGCGAGGCGCGGCGCGCGTAAGCACGAGGCTGCCGTCATGAGCCAATTCGGCCTGCCAGCCCGGTTCGACAACGCAGGTCGAGCCGGGATCAACGATCAGAGCGGGTCCCGGGACCGGGGCATCCTCACGCATCTCCGCGCGGTCCAAAGCCCGCCAGTGCGTACTGCCCGTGCCCCCCGTTGGCATGGGCGCCGGCCGTATTCCTTCCAGCCCTCCGGCATTGCCTTGCGCCTCGACGCTCAGGGCTTCGATGACAATAGGCGCGCCATCGTCGCCATGACCGAAGCGGCGGCGGTGTTCGGTGCGAAAGGCCGGGTCCATCGCCGAAGCATCGCCGCAATCGAGCGTCAATGTGCTGTCGCTGCCGGCAAAGCGCAGACGGGCGCGCGCTGTTGTGCGGACAGCTTCGGACGGAATGCCCTGTTCGACAAGCGCCTGTCTGGCTTCGCGCTCCAGTTGCACGAGGTCTGCCGCAAAGCCCTGCGTCAGGGGCGTCAGCATCGATCGCTCGCGCACGGCTTTCAACGGAGCGAGTCCGATCCCCCAAGCGGACAATACGCTGGCCAATGGGTGGATCAGAACTGTGTCGATTCCCAGCTCGTCCGCCACGCGGGCGGCATGCTGCCCCCCTGCGCCGCCGAAACTGGCGAGCGCATAGCCCGCGACGTCGTGCCCGCGCGCCAGGCTGATCTTGCGGATGGCATTGGCCATGTTGTCGACCGCTATGGCAAGGAAACCCTCGGCCACCTTGTCGAGCGGCATGGGGTGCGGGAGCGCCGCGGCAATTTCCTCCAGCCGCGTGCGCGCCGCCCCGGGATCGAGCGGCTGTCTGCCATCGCTGCCGAAAACCTGCGGAAAGAATT
Source organism: Novosphingobium sp. (assembly GCA_050248535.1). Taxonomy (GTDB): domain Bacteria; phylum Pseudomonadota; class Alphaproteobacteria; order Sphingomonadales; family Sphingomonadaceae; genus Novosphingobium. The sequence goes on along the minus strand of JBFWSE010000034.1, from coordinate 13,469 downwards.
CGGGATCGAGGCGGCCGAGGAACAGATTGCAATCCGTAACCGTCAGCGGCCCGCCTTTCCCATAGCAGGCCGGTCCGGGAAAGGCCCCGGCGCTCTCGGGCCCCACCTGAAAGCGCGCGCCGTCGAAATGGCAGATCGACCCGCCGCCCGCCGCGACCGTATGAATGCGCATGGCGGGCGCAGCGATGCGCACGCCGGCAATCATGGAATCGCCGGTCAATTCGTATTGCCCGGCATAGTGGCAGACATCGGTGCTGGTGCCGCCCATGTCGAAACCGATCAGCTTGCTGTACCCAAGCCGTTCCCCCGCTGCCGCCATGCCGACCACGCCGCCAGCGGGTCCGGACAGAATGGCGTCCTTGCCGCGAAACGTGCTGGCATCGGCGAGACCGCCATTCGATTGCATGAACGAGAGCCGCTCATGCGCGGCAAGCCCGGAGCGGACCAAATCGACGTAGCGGCGCAGGATGGGCGAGAGATAGGCGTCCGCGACAGTCGTATCGCCGCGCGGCGCCAGCCTGATGAGAGGCGACACTTCGTGACTGACGCTGATCTGGGTGAAGCCAAGCTCCGCCGCCATCTGTGCAATGCGCCTCTCGTGGCCGGTGAACTTCCAGCCATGTATCAGCACCACTGCCAGCGCTTCGAAACCTTCGGCGCGCAATTGCGCCAGTTTCTCCCGCGTTGCATCGGCGTCGAGTGGGGTAATTACCTTACCGTTCGCCATTAAGCGCTCATCGATCTCGATCACGCGTTCCGGCAGTTGTCCGGGCAGAACGATGTGCCGTGCAAATATCTCCGGACGGGCCTGCGTGCCGATGCGCAGAGCGTCGGCAAAGCCCCGGGTAATGGCCAGAGCCACTCGCGCGCCCTTGCGCTCCAGCAGGGCATTGGTCGCAACCGTGGTGCCGATCCGGATATCGGTAATCGGGGCTGAGCCATGCTCCGCCATCAGCCGGCGCACGGCCTCGCTTATGGCATCGGGATAGCGACCGGGATCTTCGGAGAGCAGCTTGTGCGTGACCAGCTTTCCGGCAGGCGTCAGCGCCACCACGTCGGTAAAAGTCCCGCCGCGGTCGAAAGCGAAACGACAGGATTTCTGCTGCTGGGCCAATCGGCAATCCCTGAGCTGCCAAGTTGCGCCCAGTTGCACGGCGAGCGCCGGATTTCAAACCGCTAAACCTGATCCTCGTCGTCGATCAGGATGCGATTGGCTGCGCCTTCGAGGTCTTCGAACTGCCCGCCTCTCAGCGCCCAGAAGAAGGCGGCAAGCCCGCCAAGCCCCATGAACAGGGCGATGGGCAGGAGAATGGCGATACCATTCATCGGGCCGCCCTCACCAGCCTCAGCGAATTCGCGACAACCAAAAGCGAACTGGTCGACATGGCAATAGCCGCGATCAGCGGCGTCACCATGCCCAGGATCGCCAGCGGCACGGCGAGTACGTTGTAGATCACGGCCATGGCGAAATTCTGCTTCACCACCCGCATGGTCCTGCGCGCGGCCACAATGCTGCGCGGAATGGCCAGCAATGAATCCCCCAGAAAAACCAGGTCCGCCGCCTGTCTGCCAACATCGCTGGCCGATCCAGGCGCGATCGACGCATCGGCGGCGGCAAGCGCCGGCCCGTCATTAAGCCCGTCGCCAGCCATCAGCACACGGTGACCGGCAGCTTGCAGATCGGTTATAGCTTCGCGCTTTTCGGCAGGACTTGCCGCTGCCCTGCCCGGCAGGCCGACAGATTGTGCGACTTGCTCAACGGCATGGGCATTGTCTCCGGAAAGCAGCGAAGTCTCCAGCCCCAGCGCCTTGAGCCGGCGCAAGGCTTCGTGCGTGTCCGGGCGCAGGCTATCGACAATCGGGATCAGCCACTTGCCCTGCCCGTCGATGGCAAGCACCGTCGCAGTTGTTTCCGAAGCATCGGGACGCCCGAGCGATACGGAGCGGCCGCTCCACATGCCGGAGAGCCCGATCCCCGCCGTTTCCGCAACGCCTTCAACCGGTGCGGCGCGTCGTCCGGCGGCAAGCAGCGCCGCCTCGATGGCGCGCGAATGCGGGTGGCGGCTGTGCGAAGCCAGGCCAAGCGCAACTGCCGCGGCATCGGCCGGCAGCGCTGCGACCGCCCCGGCATCGGCCTCGGGCTTGCCCAGCGTCAGGGTTCCAGTCTTGTCCAGCAGGACGCAATCGACATGGGCCAGCCGCTCGATCGCACTGCCATCCTTGACCATCACTCCCTGCCGCATCAGCGCCCCGCTGGCGACGACCTGGGCGACCGGCACGGCCAGTCCCAGTGCGCAGGGACAGGTGATAATCAGAACGGCGATGGCAATGACCGCCGAATGATAGACGCCGGCTCCGGCCAGCACCCAACCCAGGAAAGTCAAGGCGGCGAGCGAATGCACCGCGGGCGCATAGAGCCGGGCCGCCCGGTCGGCGATGCGGACATAGACCGAGCGCGGCTGGTTCGCCGCATCCATCAGCCGCGCGATTTCGGCAAGCGAAGTGTCGGGCCCCGCCGCCGTCACCCGCACATCGACCGGGGCATCGAGATTGAGCGTGCCGGCATGAACCTCTCCGCCCACGGCCAGATGCACCGGCTCGCTCTCGCCGGTCAGCAAAGACTGGTCGAAATTGCTCTCCCCCGAAAGCACTTCGCCGTCTGCCGCCAGCCGGTCCCCGGCCGCGACGCGCATCACCATGCCCGGGACGAGGTCGTTCGCCGCAACCCAGGTCAGCCCGCCCGCGCCATCCACCACTGTCGCGCCCGTCGCCGCCTGGCTGAGCAGGGCGTCGACACCCGCCCGGGCCCGGTCGCGCATCATGGCGTCGAGCGTACGGCCCGCCAGCAGGAAGAACAGCAGCATCAGCGTGCCGTCGAACCAGGCGTCCTTGCCGCCGGTCACCACTTCGTAGAAGCTGAGCGATGTCGCCAGCACAACGCCGATCGAAATCGGCACGTCCATGTTAGTGCGCCAGCGCCGCAGCGCCTGCCAGGCCGAAGTGAAGAACGGCATGCCCGAATAGGCAATCGCCGGGACAGCGATCGTGGCTGAAACCCAGTGAAACAGCGCACGTGTCGTGCCATCCGCGCCCGACCAGATGCCGGTCGACATCAGCATGACGTTCATGCAGGCGAAGGCGGCCACGGCAAGCGGCGTCAGCAAGGGGCGAACTGCCGAAACGCGACCGCCGGAATCGTCGGATCGCGGTTGGCTGGCAAAACCCACAGCATCCAGCGCAGCGATCAGATCGCCGGTCTCGACGCTGTCGTCGTGCTCGATCTTCACTTGCTTCGCTGTCAGATTGACCCGCGCCGAAAAGACACCGGGCACCGCCTGCAAGGCACGCTCGACCTTGGCCATGCATCCGGCGCAATGCATGCTGGGTACGACGAGGGTAAGGTCCTCGTTTTCGCCACCAGTCATGGCTCCGGCATGTTTCACATCAAATCCTGTTCCTGCCGCCAGGTACGGCCGCCGCTCGTTACGGAAAGCCTCACCTTCCACCTGCCTGCAGGCAGGGGACGAGAGGAAATATAGGCGCCATCGGCCCTGCGCACAAATGCAAGGTCGATATCGGCCATGCGGCCCAACGGGTGCCGCGCCGTCGCCGAAACACGCGCATCGCCCGCAGGCAGTCCGGACAGCCGGAGAATTACGCCCCCTTGCGCCGTGCGCGATGCCTGCGCCGTCCAGCCCAACGCCTTTTCCGAACGGGCTTCGTCCAGCCACTTGTTGAAATGCTGACTGGCAACGTAGGAGTTTTCGACCACGACACCTCCGAAAGTCGATCGCGCCAGCCGCGCCATCGCCAGGTTCACGACAATGACCAAACCGAAGAACGCGATCATGATGGCGGCCATGTGTTTTCCGGTGAATGTCGAATTCATAGCTGATCTCCCGGCGCGTCGAACCGTGCCTCGCGCGATGTCCGGTCGCCGCCCTGATCGAGCGCCCGCACGGCGAACGTGAATTGCTGCCCTTTCGTATCGGGCGGCGCAATCACATAGAGGCGCACCGGTTCAGCCGTGTCGGAAGCGACCGTGCGGCGCAGCGAGCGCGCGGCGTCCTTGCGCGCATTGTCGTCGCTCCACATGACTGCGCCTGGCAGGCCCTGCAGCGAAATTTCCATCTCGCGTGGGCGGCCTTCCATGTTGCGCAGCTTGACCGTGTAGGCATTGCGCACTTCGCCATTGCTCATCAGCATGAAGGGCGGATTGCGGTCCTTGGCGACCGTCATGCCCAGATGGTCGCGCGTGCCCAGCGCAAACAGCATGGCAAGGCCGATTGCGCCCCAGGCCGAGAAGTAGATCAGCGTGCGCGGCCGCATGATCGCCTTGATTATGCTCTGGCGCGGCTTGCCGGCCTTTTCCTCCTCGCTGCCTTCAAGCGTCGCGTAATCGATGAGCCCGCGCTCGCGGCCCAGCTGCTTCATCACATTGTCGCAGGCGTCGATGCACAAAGCGCAAGTGATGCACTGGATATCCGGCCCTTCGCGGATGTCGTATCCGGTCGGACAGACCGCGACGCACTGGTTGCAATCGACGCAATCGCCCAGCGGCGCGTCGGCTTTTTTGGCTTCCTTGACGCTGCCGCGCGGCTCACCGCGCCAGTCCTTGTAGGTGACAATCAGGCTTCGCTCGTCGAGCATGGCCGTCTGGATGCGCGGCCAGGGGCACATGTAAACGCAGACTTGTTCACGCATGAAACCGCCGAAGACCAGCGTAGTCGCCGTCAGCACTCCGACTGTCGCATAGGCCACCGAAGCCGCCTCGCCTGACCAGAATTCACGCAGCAAGGTCGGCGCATCGGCGAAATACATGATCCAGGCGCCGCCGGTAACGAAGGCGATCAACAGGTAGATCGTCCACTTGAACAGCCTCCGCGCGATCTTGCCCGGACCCCAGGGTGCGGCCTGCAGCCGCAACTGGGCATTGCGATCCCCGTCAATCAGCTGGTCGACATGCTGGTAAAGGTCGGTCCAGACGGTCTGCGGGCAGGAATATCCGCACCAGGCGCGGCCGACCGCGCTGGTCACCAGGAACAGCCCGATGCCCGCCATGATCAACAGGCCAGCGACGAAATAAAATTCGTGCGGCCAGATTTCGATGTCGAACATGTAGAACCGGCGATGCGCCAAGTCGACCAGTACGGCCTGATCGGGCGCATAGGGACCACGGTCCCAGCGAATCCACGGCGTGACGTAGTAAATGGCCAGAGTGACTGCCATGACCAGCCACTTGAACCGCCGGAACGGTCCCTTCACAGACTTCGGGAAGACCGACTGCCGCTTTTGGTAGAGGAGGAAATCGCCCTCGGGAGCCTTAAGACCGGGTTCAGGGGCGTTCATTTGCGTTCGCCGGGTTGGGCGCGGGTGCTTCCTGCGCAGTCGAGAAATCCTCGCCCCCTCCAAGCGAATGAACATAGACGGCCAGCATCCGGATCGTCGCCGGATCGAGCTTTTGTTTCCATGCCGGCATGACACCGGCATGGGCATTGGTAATGCTGCCGTTCACTGCATCGCGGCTGCCACCATAGAGCCAGATCGCGTCGGTCAGGTTGGGTGCGCCGAACTCGCGGCTGCCCTTGCCATCGGGTCCGTGACAGGCAGCGCAGTTGGCCGAAAAGATCCCGGCACCGCGCGCAGAACCCGCGCTGGCGCGCTCCTTGCCAGACAGTGTCAGTACATAGCTGGCGACATCCTGAATCTGCGGTGGCGTAAGAATGCCCTCGCGGCCGAAGCTCGGCATATTCTGCGCCTGCCGGGTCTGCGGATCGTCCGGCTGACGGATACCATGGGTGATCGTATACTCGATTTCTTTGAGATTACCGCCCCAGAGCCATTCGTCGTCGTTGAGGTTGGGATAGCCGGTAAAGCCGGCCGCGCCCGATCCATGGCAAGGTACGCAGTTCACCCGGAACGCCGCCTTACCGCCGGCGACAGCATCGCGCATCAAATCGGGCTTGGACGGCAGTTGTTCGATTGGCGTTGCCGCAAGCGCCGCCATGAGCGGACCACGGCGATCGGATTCGGCCTTGGTTTCGGAGGCTAGCTGGCCCCTGCTGGTCCAGCCCCACAAACCTTCCGTTCCCTTGTTGAGCAAGGGAATGGCCGGATAAACCACAACATAACCAAGCGCGAAGACGATGCTTGCGTAAAAGGACAACAACCACCAGCGCGGCAGGGGATTGTTGAGTTCCTCGATACCGTCCCATTCGTGGCCGACGGTTTCGACACCTGTAGGTTCGTCAATGCGTTTCTTAGACATTGTCGTCTTCCTCGAAAATCATCATGGCGGCCGCCTCGTTGGCGCTGCGCGCGCCGGGACGGAACGGCCAGAGCGCGCAGGCGGCAAAGCATGCCACCATGGCGACAAGGCCCCAGCTGTCAGCCAATTGCCGCAGCATTTCGTAGGTTGAATGGAAGGTCACCGGCCCTTCTCCGTGGCCAGTTCCTCCTGCGCCGCGGCGCTGTTGACATCGACCAGGGTGCCCAGCACCTGAAGATAGGCGACCAGCGCATCCATTTCGGTGAGCCGCGCCGGGTCGCCGTCATAGTCCCTGAGCTGCGCCTTGCCATAGCGCGACTGCAGGTCCTGCGCGTCGCCATCCGGGTTGGCCTGCGCCTTCAGGTCGGCATTGGCCTTGTCGATCTGCGCCTTGGTATAGGGCACACCTGCCAGGCGAAGCGCGCTGAGCTCAGCAGTCATGTCGCCCGCCTCAAGGTCGCGATTGGCGAGGAAGGCATAGGGCGGCATGATCGATTCGGGCACGACAGCGCGCGGATCGATCAGATGCTGGACATGCCAGGTGTCCGAATAGCGCCCGCCGACGCGCGCGAGGTCGGGCCCGGTGCGCTTCGATCCCCATTGGAACGGACGATCGTACATGCTCTCGGCCGCCAGGCTGTAGTGGCCATAGCGCTCGACCTCGTCGCGGAAGGGGCGGATCATCTGACTGTGGCAGACATAGCAGCCCTCGCGGACATAGATATCGCGGCCTGCCTGCTCCAGCGGCGTGTAAGGACGCATGCCGTGAACTTTTTCGATAGTGTTATCGATCCAGAACAAGGGCGCGATTTCAACAATGCCGCCCACTGTCACCGCGAGAAAGGCGAACAGGCCAAGCAGCGTTACGTTACGCTCCAGCTTCTTGTGCCGGGCGTAGGGTTCTTTGGTTGCGGAAGTCATATCAATCGCCCCTATTCGGCAGGAACAGCAACGAGCGGACGGTCGGCGGCTTCGTCGTACGGCGCGCTGCGCAGCGGCGCCTCTTCGCGCTGGCGCCCCAGGATAGTGAGCCAGACATTGGCCGCGAGAAAGCCGGCCCCGGTAAGGTAGAGCAGGCCGCCCAGCGCGCGCAGGAGGAACATCGGGTGCAGTGCAGCGACAGTTTCCACAAAGCTGTTCACCAGGTAGCCGTCGGCGCCGTATTCGCGCCACATCAGGCCCTGGGTCACACCCGCCACCCACATCGATGCCGTGTAGAAAACGATGCCCAGCGTTGCGAGCCAGAAGTGCCAGTTGACCCAGCGCAGGCTATAGAGCCGCGTGCGGTTCCACAGGCGCGGGACGAGGAAGTAGACCGCCGAGAAGGTGATCATCCCGTTCCATCCCAGCGCGCCGGAATGGACGTGGCCGATAGTCCAGTCGGTGTAGTGCGACAATGAGTTGACCGATTTGATCGACATCATCGGGCCTTCGAAAGTGCTCATGCCGTAGAAGGCCAGGCTAAGAACCATCATCCGGATGATCGGATCGGTGCGGACTTTGTCCCAGGCGCCGTTAAGCGTCATCAGCCCGTTGATCATGCCGCCCCAGCTCGGCATCCACAGCATGATCGAGAAGACCATGCCCAGCGTCTGCGCCCAGTCGGGCAGCGCGGTGTAATGCAAGTGGTGCGGCCCCGCCCAGATATAGAGAAAGATCAGGGCCCAGAAGTGGATGATCGACAGGCGATAGCTGAAGATCGGCCGCCCCGCCTGCTTGGGCACGAAATAGTACATCATGGCGAGGAAGCCGGCAGTCAGGAAGAACCCGACTGCATTGTGGCCATACCACCATTGCACCAAGGCGCCCTGCACACCCGCCCAGACCGGATAACTGCGGCTGCCGACAATGCTCACCGGAATGTTGAGATTGTTGACCAGGTGCAGCATCGCCACGGTCAGGATGAACGACAGGTAGAACCAGTTGGCCACATAGATGTGCGGTTCGGCGCGCTTGACCAGAGTGCCGACGAAAACCGCAAGGTAGGCCACCCAGACAATGGTCAGCCAGATATCGACGTACCATTCGGGCTCGGCGTATTCCTTCCCCTGGGTGATGCCAAGCAGATAGCCGGTGGCGGCCAGCACGATGAACAGCTGGTAGCCCCAGAAAACAAAACGGGCGAGGCCGGGGAAGGCCAACCTCGCCCGGCAAGTGCGCTGGACCACGTAGAACGAGGTCGCAATCAGCGCATTGCCTCCGAAAGCGAAGATTACCGCAGAGGTGTGAAGCGGACGCAGGCGGCCGAAATTAAGCCATTCGGCGAAATTGAGTGCCGGAAAGGCCAGTTCGAGCGCGATGTAGAGCCCGGCAAGGAAGCCCGCCATGCCCCAGAATACCGTCGCGATCACGCCCCAGCGAACAGGGTCGTCGTCGTAGCGGCCGGGATCGGCGGGAGTTCGCAATATGCCTCTGGCCACGGCGGCATAGTCCGTTTTGCTCAATGTAACGGTTAAACCGATGAGCGATGCTATGGCGACAATGGCCATATGCACGGCGAAGCCAGTGTCGACCGCCGCCGCGCAAGCGACGATGGCAATAAAGAGCGCGACGAGCCACAGGCCCGCGCGCTGAAGTACCGTTTCCATGAGCCTTCCCTCTGAACGGTTGCAGCGATGGAATGCGACTGGACCCGCGTTTGCGGTGCAGCATTGATTGCGATCAATATTCAATCGCAATTTTTTAAAGTTTCGAATTTTCACGGGAATTTGCGCGGAATCAATGCTTCGCAGGCGCGAGAATCCAGAGAGTCCCGCCCGATGCCGCGATCATCCTTGTCCGCGCGGGGCGGACACCGCGGCACAGGACTGATACAATGCGCAAAACTCTGATTGCAGCCAGTTTGGCGGCCGCAACGACACTCTCGACACCAGCCCTCGCGGGCAGCCCGGACGGGCATTGGCAAGTCAAAGTGCTGGGAACCGGCGTGCTGGTCGATGGCAAGATCACGAATATCCAAAAGGACCTGATCGGCCTGCCGTCCGGCACGCAGACCGACATAAACGACAATGTCGTGCCGACAGTCGCGGTCGAATATTTCGCGTCGCCGAACATCTCGATCGAAACGATCTGCTGTCTGACCCAGCACCACGCAAATGGCGCCGGCGCGCTTCCGGGCAGCACCGAGATCGTCGATCACATCATGATCCTGCCGGCGACCGTTACAGTCAAATACCACCTGCCGCTGAAAGGCGTGAAGCCCTATATCGGTGTCGGCCCAAGCGTCTTCTTCTTTATCGATGAAAAGCCGGGCGCCACTGCCCAGGCGCTCGGCGCCACCCGCGCGCATCTCGACAACAAGGTAGGCGTGGCGCTGCAGGCAGGCATGGACATCCCGGTCAACGACAAGGGCCTGGGCGTCAGCTTCGATGCCAAAAAGTATTTCATGAACACCACGGCGCATTTCTACACGGCTACGGGAACCGAGGCGCTGGTCACTGACCACAAGCTCGACCCCTGGGTCATAAGCGCGGGCGTTTCCTACCGCTTCTGAGCGTCAGCTCATGCAACGGAAAGGGCGGGAAAATTTCCCGCCCTTTTTGTTTGGCGAATGGCTGCTATGAAATGCGCCGGATCGAGGGGGATAGCCGGGCAACGTGAGCGCAACGAAGGATCCGATTGTCGCCTATTACGACGAACTGGCGCCGCGCTATGATGCCGACCGCTTCGGCGGCAGCTATGGCCGTTTCATCGACAATCAGGAGCAGCACCTGCTCCGGCGGTGGTTGCCGGCGCACACCGGCCCGGTTCTCGACCTTGGCTGCGGCACCGGCAGGCTGAGCCACTTCGCCACGCATGGTTGCGATGCCAGCCCCGCAAGCATTGCGATTGCCCGCGCCAAACATCCTGGCAAGGCATTCGATTTGGCCGATGTCGCTGAATTGCCCTACTCCGATGAAACATTCTCCGCCTTGCTCTGCTTCCACGTCGGGATGCATCTGGAACCTGCCAGGCTCGAAGCTCTTTTCGCCGAAGCTGCGCGCGTCCTGCAACCGGACGGCATTTTCGTGATGGACATCGCATCCGCCACGCGCCGCCGCATAGCGCGCCGCATGCCGAGCGGCTGGCATGGAGACACCAGCCTGACGCGCGCGGAACTGGCCGGGCTGGGCCGGACAAGGGGTCTGCGCCTGTCTTCGGTCCACGGCATCGCCATGGCCCCGATCCATCGCTTTCCCGGCGCGATTCGGCCGGTATTGCAGCCCTTCGACCGGCTCGCCTGCATGGTTGCTCCCAGCCTCGCTTCTTACCTTGCCACGCGTTTTATCAAAGGCGGGATGGAATGAACGCCGTGTTGCGCAAGCGAGTGCCAATGCCACTGCGCATTGCCGTGGCAAGTGTCAGGCGGCATCTGCGCGACAGGCAGTCGGGCGCCACTGACGCCATGGCTCAACGGCGTCTGAATGAAGCGGAAAGTCCGGTGTTCTCGACTTTGGTCAGCGTACGTCAGCCGATCATGATGACCGCCTATTACGAAGGCAAAGTAACCAACATCCGGCTAGGCGCATCGCTGCTGAACGGCGTTGTCGTGGAACCCGGTGAGATATTCTCGTTCTGGAACCTGATCGGACGCCCGCTGGCATCGGCCGGCTTTGCAATGGGCCGGGCCATCCGCGAGGATGTCTTGCAGGGCGATCTCGGCGGCGGGCTTTGCCAGGTCAGCGGGCTGGCCTACGAGCTTGGCCTGCGCGCCGGCTTCGAAGTGCTCGAACGTCACCCGCATTCGCGAGATCTTTATGCCGAGGAAGAGCGGTTTACGCTGCTGGGCCTTGATGCAACCGTGGTCTGGCCCTGGAAGGACCTGCGCCTGCGCAACGGACATTCGACACCGGTCTGCATGCAGTTCGCAGTGGGCGATGGCTGGATAGAAGGCAGGGTCTTGGCTCAAGCCGGACTCCAAGCCTTCGAACTGGACGTCGAACGCACGGAATTCGCCGATAGCCGCAAGGTGCATGTCAGCCGTCGCCCATGCAATGGCGAATGCCAATGGGTCAGTTCCGATACCTACATAGTCGACATTCATTGAAACCGCCGGCCCAGGTTGGGCGCGGCAGTCTCAATGGTCGCAGACTACAGATCGAGATCCTGGATCTTGCCGTCGAAGTTGTACCCCAGTTTCTGGGTCGCTTCGGCAATCTTGCTCGCCGGCTTGCCGGCGATGTGCGCGTCGATCAGGCGCTGGTAGTTGCTGATAAGCCCTTCCCTGTCACGCGACAGGCGCATGAATTCGAAGCCTTCAGAATGCATCCCTTTCTGCTGGATGGGGATGTTGGAATAATCCTGCCGCGGGATCATCGGGAAATCCTGGCTGTCATAGGGCAGGATGATGGGTTCCTTCGGCGGCTCCGGCTCCTGACCGTCCGGAAATTGAGTCAGCGACCAGATTTCGAACAGGCAAGTCTCCGCCGTCAGGGGACGGATGCGATAGGACGACATCGAACTGAAATAGGTGAGAAGGAAGTAATGCGGGAACAGGAAAGTCACGGCTTCAATCGGGAATTCGGCCGCGACCTTGTTGAGATCGGGCGTATCTTCGCCTTTCTCGCGAAGCTGATCGGTGATCGCCTGCTGAACAATGCCAAACCAGGTCGCCATCGCCTGCTGTGGATCGTCGGGCAGTGGAACTCTCGCGAACTGCTTCGCGATGTCCACTTCCTTCTTGTGAACGAGGCCGGCCATGCCGGCGCTGAGCAGTTCCATCGATTCAATGCATTCCTGCACGTTCTCGTAGATACCGACGAGCGGATTGACCTGCGGGCCAAGCCCACCGGTGTCGTTGCCGTACCGGGCGTTGTAGAGGCTGGGTTGCGCATGCTGAAGCTGGGGGTGGGTCTTCATCACGTGGTAGCCTTCCATGAAGGCCTCCATCGCGATCTTCCAGTTGGCCGGAAGCACCGCGCCATACCACCATTCCGACCGCAGCTTGTCCATGCCGCGCGCTTCAAGCGCCTTGAGCACCGGGCCCATGGAGTCGCGAAACGATGGCGCGTCGGGATCGTGGTTGATGAAGGCGCATCCGCCCCAGGTTTCGCAGCGAACTGGCTTCAAAGCCAGTTCCCCCTTGTCGAGCAGATCTTCGTTAAACAGCTGTTTGCCGTAAACGAAGGTACACTCGCCATCCATATTCCAACGCCAGCCATGGAACGGACAAATGAAGCCGGACTTGGCGCAATTGCCCATGTCATTGCCTCCGGGAGGCATGCCGTGCCCGCCGGCAATCGGCACGCCGCGGTGACGGCAGTGGTTCTGGAATGCCTTCACCCCGTCTTTCGTCCTCACGACGATGACGGACTTGCCGACGTTGGAATATTCCACCCAGTCGCCGACATTGGGGATCAGTTCGAGCCTTGTCGCCATTTGCCATACGTGCGGCCACAAATGCTCGCATTCAGCCTTGAAGAATTCTTCGTCATAATACCGCTGCGCCGGAATTTTTTCGGGATCGGTTACAGGGAATGGGTTCAACCCGGCCTTGAGGCCAACAGGATCCATTTCTGACATGGCATCACCTCTTGTTGTTCTGTTATGGTCAATCGATCTCAGCTGAACGGTTCGTCGCCCAACAGGATCGTGCGCTTGAGCAGACGACCGCAATCCGGATCGTAGGGCATGGCGCGGTGCAGCGTGCCGGTGTTGTCCCACATCACCGAATCGCCGACTTCCCACTCGTGGGCGTAGTGATAGGGCTCGCTGGTGGCATGCTCGCGCAGGCCGTGGAGGATGCGCGCGCTTTCCTCGTAATTCTTGCCGACGACATTGCGCGCGGTGTTGCCGAGAACGAGGCTCTTGCGGCCGGTCTTGTGATGCCAGACCAGTGGCAGTTCCTGCTCGCCCTTGGACATCCAGTCATCGAGCTGTTCCATTGTCGGCTCGGGGGTGTGATAGAGTTGCGAGACCCACATGGCATGGACCACGCGCAAGTCGTCGACCTTGTCCTTGGTTGCCTGATCGAGGTCGTCGTAGGCGGCATAACAGTTCGAGAACTCGGTGTTCCCGCCCCAGGTCGGCAGCACCTTGCTGGTGAGAATCGAACCGCGCACCGGCACCGGGTTCATCGTCCCGTCGACGTGCCAGAACAGCGAACCCTTGAGATATTCGATGCCCGATTTGTGATGCTCGCCCGCATCGAGCGAAATCGAAAAGATCGCGCCGCCATCGACGCCGATCTCGGTGGCATTGCCGCCGAGCTGGTTGGAAAACT
>JBFWSE010000033.1:0-31501 GCA_050248535.1 Novosphingobium sp. | reverse complement strand
GCGCGGCAGTTCGCCCTTGCGCGGGCTCTCGTCGATATCGGTGGCGGCTATTCTGGCCGGTTCGATGCCCAACCGGGCGAGCAATTCGCGGCGGCGGGGCGAGGCGGAGGCGAGAACGAGTTGCGGCTTGGCGATCAAGACGGCCCGGGACCGCCTCTGCCCGGCATGAAGCGATAAGTGATGCGGCCCTTGGTGAGATCGTATGGCGTCAGTTCGACCAGCACTTCGTCGCCGACCAGAACCCGGATGCGGTTCTTGCGCATCTTCCCGGCGGTGTGGCCGAGGATTTCGTGGTCGTTTTCGAGTTTGACGCGAAACATCGCGTTGGGCAGCAGCTCGACCACCATGCCGCGCATTTCGAGCAGTTCTTCTTTCGCCATCCGGTAATCTTTTTCCGCTGTGTTTGAGCCTGATTGGCGCGCGCCATAGCCTTGGCCCGGGCAAAAGGAAAGCCTCGGCGCATTTCATCGCCGGGCGTTCACCCTGGCGGCAGCGACAAATTGTTACGAGACTTGGTCTTGCTAATGAATGGCGGGCGCAGCAACAGTCATTCCCAACAACATTCTTTAGCAAGGGTAGGGGGTTATGGAGCACTTGCATGATACGAGCCGCCTTCCTGCCCTTTGCCTTGCTGGCCGCGCCGGCCCTTGCGCAGGAAGATTCTCCGCCTGAGATTGAAGGCGGCCTTGCCAGCGACGAAGTCGGCTCGACCGGCGGCCACGAGATCGTCGTTATCGCGGAACGGCTCAGGGGCCAGATCGATGCGCCGCAAAAGCCGGTCGCGGTCTATAACGAAGAAGATATCGTTGCATACGGGGCATCGTCGATCGGCGATCTGATTTCCGCCGTTTCGCCTCAGACCGGATCGGGGCGCGGGCGCGGCGGCGGCTTTCCGGTGATCCTGCTCAATGGGCAGCGGATTTCCAACTTCCGCGAGATGCGCAACATCCCGCCCGAGGCGATCCGGCGCATGGAAGTGCTGCCCGAGGAAGTGGCGCTGCGCTTTGGCTATTCTCCAGATCAACGGGTTATCAATTTCATTCTCAAGGATAATTTCGCGGTCAAATCGATTGATGCCGAATATCACTTTCCCACGCGCGGCGGGTTCGACGAGAACCAGTTCGAAGGCACTCTGCTCAAGATCGACAAGGCGAGCCGGCTCAATCTCTATGTGCGGGCCAACGATGCCTCAATGCTCACCGAAGCCGAGCGCGGTGTGATTCAGCAGCCCGGTTCGCCCGAGGACAGCGCCCAATACCGTTCGCTGATTCCCGACACCCGCGATCTGATATTCAACGCGAGCTGGTCGCGTGGACTGGGCGAAAAGGGGACCGATGGCTCGATCGGCCTGAATCTGGGTTATGTCCGCAACGACAACCTGGCGCTAACGGGCCTGAACAGCGCGGAACTGGCCGCCACCGGTGGCAAGGTGGCGCTCACCCGCAGGATCGGCACCGACACTTTCCAGGGCGGGGCCAATGTCAACAAGCCGATCGGTAGCTGGCAGCTGACGGCCACGCTGGACGCCAGCCATGTCCGGACGGCCACCGACACTGATCGCAATGTCGCCCAGTCGGCGGGCCAGACACGCGACCGGGCGGTTTCCAAAGTCGATTCGGCAACCACACTGCTGACTTTCGCGGGAAGGCCCTTCCGCATGCCGGCCGGCGACGCCTCGGCGACATTGAAGGCCGGTTTCGCCTATACCGGAATCGACAGCGAAGACACGCGCACCAATGCCGGGCCGACACGGCTGCGCCGGGGCAATCTCAATGCCGGGATCAACCTCGCCCTGCCGCTCACCAGCCGCAAGGAAGGCGTGCTCTCCGGCGTGGGCGATATTTCGCTCAACCTGAGCGCGGGGCTCGACCGGCTGTCGGATTTCGGCACACTCAAGGACTGGAGTGCGGGGCTGACCTGGGAACCAACTGCAAAGCTGTCGCTCCAGGCGAGCTATCTTGTCAATCAATCCGCGCCTTCGCTCTCCGATCTCGGCAATCCGACGACTGTGACCGCCAATGTGCCGGTCTATGACTTCTTGCGGGGCGAAACCGCGCTTGTCGCGGTGACCGGCGGCGGCAACCCGAACTTGCGACGCGAGCAACAGCGCGACCTGAAATTCTCTGCGACTTGGCAATTGCCGGTCCTGCGCAATTCCAACCTGCTCATTGAATATTTCCGCAACCGTTCCAGTGAATTCACCAGCGCCTTCCCCTTGTTGGTCCCGGCCATTGAGGCAGCTTTCCCGGACAGGATAGTGCGCGATGCCGAAGGCAGGTTGGTGGCAATCGACCGGCGGTCCGTGACACTGGCCGGATTCAATTCCACGCGGTTGCGATGGGGTCTGAATCTTTCCGGCTCGCTGGGCAAGGCTCCCGCAGAGCGTGCCGGGGGCGGCGTGTCCCAAGGAGAAGTCAGGGAACGTGGAGGGCCTCCCGGCGCTTCCGGCGTGGCCGGTCGCGGCGGCCCAGGTGGAGGACCGCGTTTGGGCGGCCGTGGTCTCGGTCCGATGGCGGCTATGATGGGCGGCGGTGGACGGGGACGTTGGAACCTGTCGATTTTCCACACTTTGCGGATTGAAGAGACTGTGCTTGTCGCGCCGGGAGGGCCGCAGTTGAACCTTCTCGATGGCGATCCGCTGGTCGGCCCAGGCATAGGGCGGCATTATATCGAACTCGAAGGCGGCGGCTTTTATCGGGGGATCGGCCTGCGCTTGAACGGCGACTGGTCGGCGCCGACGCGTGTGCGCGGCAGTGGCCTGCCTGGCAGCAGCGACTTGCGGTTCGGCAGCACTTTCAAGTTGCAAGTCAGAGCTTTCGTCAATTTCGACATGAAGCCCAAGGTCCTCAAAAGCCTGCCATTCCTCAAGGGATCGCGCCTGGCGCTGCAGGTTGAGAACATTTTTGATTCCCGTCAGCGCGTGACCGATGCGACCGGAGCTGTGCCGCTCAGCTATCAGCCGGACCTGATCGACCCGCGTGGCAGGGTGATCGAGCTCGATTTCCGCAAGATGTTTTGAACCAGCGCGGCTTTTCGCTAAGCCGCGCGGATGTCTCGCACCCCCGCAGGAACTCCGCCTGATCCACGCGGCGCCGAGCGCTTCCACGAGGAGCGCGCGACCTATACCGTGCAAGGCAGCCAGCCCGATATCGAGGCGGGCGTTGCTGCGATCAAGGACACGGTAAAGACGCTTCCCGCGAAGCCCGGCGTCTACCGCATGCTCGATGCGCGCGGAGACGTGTTGTATTGCGGCAAGGCGCGGGTGCTGCGCAATCGCGTCGGCAATTACACCCAGGTGGAGCGGCTCCCCTACCGGCTTAAGCGCATGGTCAGCCAGACCCGCTCGATGACCATCGTCACGACCAATTCCGAGGCCGAGGCGCTGCTGCTCGAAGCCCAGCTGATCAAGCGCTATCGCCCACCTTACAATGTGCTGCTGCGCGACGACAAGAGCTTCCCCTTCATCCTGCTGCGCGCCGATCATGCCTTCCCGCGGATCACGAAACACCGCGGCGCACGCAAGGCCAGGGGGGACTATTACGGGCCATTCGCCAGCGCCGGTTCGGTCAATGTCACGATCAATGCGCTGCAGAAACTGTTCCTGCTCAGAAGCTGCACCGACAGCTTCTTTTCCCGGCGCGACCGGCCCTGCCTGCTCTATCAGATCAAACGCTGCTCGGCCCCTTGCGTTGGCCGCATCGACGAGCAGGCCTATGCCGAGCTGGTCGCCGAAACCCGGGACTTTCTCGGCGGCAAGAGCCAGGCGGTGCAGGCGAAAATGACCGCGCAGATGGAAGAGGCTGCCGAAGCGCTCGATTTCGAGCGCGCCGCCATGCTTCGTGATCGCCTCCGCGCCGCGACCTTCATCCAGGGCAGCCAGGCGATTAATGCACAAGGGGTGGGCAATGCCGATGTCTTCGCCATGGCGGAGAAGGCCGGGCAGGTGGCCGTCCAGGCCTTCTTCATCCGTGGCGGGCAGAACTGGGGCCACCGCGCCTTTTTCCCCAGCCACACCGAGGGGCTCAGCGAAGCGGAAGTGCTGACTGCCTTCCTTGCCCAATTCTACGAGGAAGTGCCGCCCGCGCGGCTGATTCTGGTCGACCGGGACTTGCCCGAGGCGGCCTTGCTCGCCGAGGCCTTTCGCGGCGGGGCAGGGGGCAGAATCGAGATTTCCGTCCCCCAACGCGGCGACCGGCGGCAACTGATCGAACAGGCGCGCCGGAACGCCGTCGAAGCGCTCGAACGGCGCATGGCCGAAAGCGGGTCCAAGGCGAAAGTGAACCGCGAGATGGCGGAATTCCTCGAACTGCCCGAAGTGCCGCAGCGGATCGAGATTTACGACAACAGCCACATCCAGGGCGCCAATGCGCTGGGCGCCATGGTCGTCGCCGGGCCGGAGGGTTTCCTCAAGGGCCAGTACCGCAAGTGGAACATCAAGACCGCCCAGAGCAACGACGATTTCGCCATGATGCGCGAAGTCATGGAGCGTCGCTTCGGCCGGATCGTGGAGGAGGACCCCGAACGCAGCGGCGGCATGTGGCCCGATCTGGTGCTGATCGATGGCGGCAAGGGGCAGATGTCGGCAGTGCGCGATGTACTGGAAGAACTGGGCATCGAGGACGTGCCGCTGATCGCCATCGCCAAGGGGCCGCATCATGGCCGGGAAGGCCGCGAGGTATTCCATTTCCCTGATGGCCGCGAGAAGACCCTGCCAGTCAATTCGCCGGTGCTGTTTCACTTGCAGCGCCTGCGTGATGAAGTGCACCGCTATGCCATCGGCGCCCATCGCGACAAGCGCAGCCGGGCGATCACTGCCTCGCCGCTCGACGAGATCCCGGGCATCGGCCCGGCGCGCAAGCGAGCGCTGCTGCTGCATTTCGGCACGGCGGGCAAGGTGCGCGCGGCCAGCCTCAAGGACTTGCAGCGCGCGCCCGGTGTGTCGGCAGCCGTGGCGCAAAGCGTCTATGATTTCTATCATCCGGGCGGATAGGCGAGCGGTGGCGATGAAGACTTGCATGAAAGCGGTATTGGCCGGGCTGGCTATGACCCTTAGCGGCTGTTCATATCACTATCTGGTATCGGCGTCAGGGAGCCATGGCAGGGTGGTATTTTCGGTTGAAACCGCGCCGCTGCAATCTCCGGCGTGCCTGCGCCAGATTTTAGTGACGGCAGTGGAAGCGCGGGAGCCGGTCTGGGAGCAAAAAATTTCCTACGATCAGCCCTGCGCGAACCGGTTTCCAGTTACCTATGGCGAGCCGCTACTCGGCACGCCCCTTTTGGACGCACCCGCCGAGCCGGCCATGCCATTGCAGCCCGGCGTAACTTATGAAGTGCTTACGACCACCGGCGCAACTGGCTATGGATCGGGCCGGTTTACGGTTATGCAGGATGGCACGGTCCGCAATCTCGAATAGAGAGAATCAAGGCAGGGCAGGAAGGGGGTAAGGCCATGAGCGGCAAGGCGCATAGTAGCTGGACATTGGAGCAGGCCGGTTTCGCGACGCTGGTGGTGCTCGTCACTCTGGCTTTCGCCTGGCTGATGACGCCCTATTTCGGCGCGATCCTGTGGGGTCTGGTGGTGGCGATCGTTTTCGGCCCGGTCAATCGCTGGCTGGTGGCACGGCTGAAAGGGCGCAAGGGGCTGGCGGCGACGCTCACTTTGCTGCTGATCCTTGGCGTAGTGATACTGCCGGCCATCCTGATCGCGGTCAGCCTGATCGACGAAGCGGCGGGCCTCTATAACCAGGTCCAGTCCGGCACCATCGATATTGCCGGCATTGTCGCCAAATTCCGCGCTTCGCTGCCGCCCTGGGCGGAACGGATCGTCGCGGAATACGGCTTTCTCGACCCGGACCGGCTGCGCGCCTTGATTGGCTCGGGTCTGTCGGCAGGCCTGCGCACAGTCGCAACCCAGGCGCTCACGGTAGGGCAGGGTGCGCTGAGCTTCCTCGCTGCGCTGGGCGTCATGCTCTATCTCACCTTTTTCCTGCTGCGCGACGCTGAAAGCCTGCGCGAACGCTTCGAGCAGGCACTGCCGCTCGACAATGCGATGCGCGACCGGGTGATCGACAAATTCGTCCTGGTGGTGCGCGCGACAATCAAGGGCACTGTGCTGGTGGCGGTGATGCAGGGCTTTGTCGGCGGGCTGATCTTCTGGTTCCTGGGCATCGAAGGGGCCTTGCTGTGGGGTCTCTTGATGGGCTTCTTTTCGCTGATCCCGGCCGTGGGAACCGGTATAATCTGGGTGCCTGTGGCCGCTTACCTGTTGATCACGGGATCGATCGTGGAGGGCGGGATCCTGGTGTTCTGTGGCTTGTTCGTGATCGGCATGATCGACAACCTGCTGCGCCCGATACTGGTGGGCAAGGACATCAAACTGCCCGATTTCGTCATCCTCATCGCGACCGTGGCGGGGCTGGAGCTGTTCGGGCTGAGCGGCTTCATAGTCGGGCCGATCATCGCCGCGCTGTTCATCGCGATATGGGATATCGTCACCGAGCTGCGCGGGCATGCCGAAAAGCCTGCGGAAGCCTAGCGTGGTGGCCTGTTGCTTTGCCGTTATGATCAGGGAGCACGCAGAAATCGATGTCTAGGGCACTGCTGGCCGAGGCGCTCGGCTCGTTCTTCCTGTTTGCCGTGGTAGTCGGTTCCGGCATCATGGCCGAGAATCTGTCGGGCGGGAATGTCGCCGTAGCGCTGCTGGGCAACACGCTGGCCACTGCCGCCATCCTGTTCGTGCTGATAACCATGCTGGGGCCGATTTCGGGCGCGCATTTCAATCCTGCGGTGACGCTGGTGTTCCGGCTGAAAGGCGAGCTGGGGACGGGTCTGGCTTTGGCCTATGTCGCCGCGCAACTGGCCGGAGGAATCCTGGGCGTCTGGGCGGCGCATCTGATGTTCGACTTGCCGATCCTGCAAGTGTCGCTCAAGGCGCGGACAGGCCTCGGTCAGTGGACGGGCGAATTCATCGCGACTTTCGGGCTGTTGCTCACCATCCTCGCCACCCTGCGCTCCCGGCGCGAATGGGTGCCGGTCAGCGTCGCGCTCTACATTGCGGCGGGATACTGGTTCACCTCGTCCACCAGCTTCGCCAATCCCGCGATCACCATTGCCAGATGTCTGAGCAACAGCTTTGCCGGTATTGCGCCGGTGGACGTTCCAGGGTTCGTTCTGGCGCAATGCGCCGGCGCTCTGGCAGCGATGGGTTGTTGCCGGCTGCTGCTGCCACAGACTGCCGACGGAGGCGGATCGTAGGGTGAGGACAGGCGCTATTCCCGGTCTATCCATCTGGCTGCTGGCGCTGCTGGCCCTGGCCGCATTCCCGGCCTGCGCCGCGGCAACCGAAGTGCGGCACGAACATTTCGAGGCGGCAGGCAAGGGGCCGCCACTGGTCATGATATCCGGTGCTTTCGGGGAAGGCGCCTACCGCGCGCAGGCCCGGCGCATGGCGGCTCGGGGTTACGATGTGCTGCTGATCGATAGCCGCGATCTGGTCGATCTTGAGGAAGAGGGGCTGAGGGCCGTGATCGCGCATGCCAGGGCCTCGCCGCATGCCTTGCCTGGCAAGGTCTCCATGATCGGCTTCTCGCTAGGCGGCGGGCAATTGCTCGCCCATGCGGCGGGCTGGCCCGAGGATGTCGGCGCGATTGTCATCATGTATCCGGCAACGGCCGGACTGGGCGATCCAGCGGCGCTAGCGGCAGAGATGAAAGTGCCTGTGCTGTTTCTGACCGGGGTTGCGGACCGCATGGGCAATTGCTGCACCATTGAAAAGGCCAGGGAAATCGCCAGCGCTGCCTTGGCAGCACGCGCGCCTTTGTCGCTCGTCGCTTACCCCGGGACGGGGCATGACTTCGTTCTCGAAGGCACCCAGGGCTACAATCGCCGCGTGGCCACCAACGCCTGGTCGAGGACCTTCGCCTGGCTGCAGCGGCATTTTGCCCGCGGGCATTAGCCGGTTCCCACTAGCCTTCTGACCATGCGCCAGCCCAGAGCCTTGGCGCGGTTGCGGCGCGGCCAGCGGTGGGTGGCGCCGGGCTCGATCCCGTTGCGGCGCAGAACGGCGTTGAATGAACGGGCATCGGCCTCTTCATGGCTCCATGTCGAGCGCCAGGTGATCGACAGCGAGACAGAGGGTTCCGGCCCGGTCACGACGAAGTGCGGCGATTTTACCGGGACATAGAGCGCATCGCCTGGCCCCAGTTCGAAGCGTTTGCCGCCCGCTTCCAGTTCGTCGCGCCAGCTGAGCAGGTATTCGCCTCTGGCGTGAAACCGCTCATGCGCTTCATCTCTGGCGAAAGCAGGGTCGCCGGCGGGAAAAACCGTCATCGCCTTGGTGCCGCGCACCTGCATCAGCACATTGTGCTCGGCGTCGAAATGGTAGGGCACCACGCCGCCCGGCGAGGTGACGAAGATGAAGCCTTGAATCAAGGTCATCGGGCCGGTCGTCGCTTCGATTTCCGGTCGCAGTTCATCGAGTAATTCAGCCATGAGTGCGGCATAACGAGGGTCTTGCTCGACCTTCTGGAGCACGGTCCAGCAGCCGCTTTGGGCGACATTGCGGATTGCCTCGCTGGCCGGAAAGGGCGGTGGCGGGGGATGGGCCGACGCGCCGATTGGGAGATCGCCCGGGTTGTAGGCCACCGATTGCGGTGGAAGACGTTCGGCGAGATCGGCCAGTGCCTCCAGTTCGAGCAAGGGGTGGACATCGAGCCGGTGTGACAGCCTGTGTGCTGTTTCAGGATAGTGCGCGCCAAAGCGCGCGCGCGTCTCGGAGGGGAACACGCTCATAGGGCCTCCGGCATATCCGCCCGTTGCACTTCCGCGGCAAGCAGGCGGCGAAACATGGCCTTGCGCAGGCCGCCGCCGATACCCACCGAAAAACGTCCCATCCGGCGGCGCTCCCGCCACAGCCGGTCGACCGTGGCGTTCGCACGGTCGGCGCAGCTGTCGAACCACGCGATCTGCCTGTGCTCAAGCACCATCAGATGCTCGCATTGCAGCAACATTCCGGGCGAATAGCGGCGATAGGTCTCGTCGAACGCGCATTTGAAGCCGAAACCGCCCGGAAGGCTGATAAAGCTCGACAGCATGGCGATCGGCCGCCCGTCGAGCGTCAGCGACAGGCGTTCCAGCTTGCCGCGCCGCGCGGCGCCGGCAACGGCGTGGCGGAACAGGTGTTCATTGCACTCGAACGCCGTCAGCGACGAGCCGGCCTTGCCTTTCCAGCCGGCGTTTTCGAGTTCGAGGAAGCGGTCGGTCCATTCGTCCAGTCCGTCATCGCCATGCGCGTGGACGAAGCGCAGGTCGCCCATTTCGGACAGCCGTGCCAGCTTGCGCTTTAATTCGCGCCGTTCCTTGCTTGAGAGGGAGGCTGTGAAATAGTCTTCCGGCGTTGACTTGCTTTGCAGCATCGCCCGTTCGCTGGAATGGACCATGCCGCCCGGCCTCCCCTGTTCGGCGAGAACCGTTTCGAGAGCCTCGTGAATGGCGCCGTCGAGCGGGATGTCGGATAGATGCAGAAACAGGGCCGTGCCGGCATTCTGGTCCGCCCAGTCGAACAAATGGCGCCAGAATTTGCGCTCATGCCCTGGCGCGATCAACGGTGCGCCGACGAAGCTGTTCGGATGCGTCCAGCCGGCCAGATGGGCGATCCGCTTGCCATAATAGCGCTTTTCCCGGACGAGCGGCATCAATCCCGCCAGTCGCCCGCCGCATTCGAACCGCAGAAGCCGAACGCGCTCCTCCGGATCGAGTTCGCGCAATGACGGCAGGACAAACCAGCTTTCCAGGAAGGGGTTGGGCTCCACCGCGCAATCGGCCAGAGCATCCCAGGCGCGAACCAAGCTCGGCGCCGACCAGCAAGGCCATTCGAGCGCAGTGATGGAAGCTGCCCGTGGGACAGTTGTTTGCCGATCGGCTGCCGACGCAATTGCCGGCAATGGAATCGCCTTCCACGCCAAGCTATTAACCTTTCCGGGCGGCCCGTTCCCTTGCGGGGTTTGACCACTACCCGGCGGCTTCCAAGGAATTGTTAATATTGGCAGATTTTGGCCGACGGAATCGCGCTAAATGTCAATAATACATATATTTATCAGAATGTTATAATGATAATATTTTAAAATAAAGATGCGAGAAAATTGTAGCTACGGAAGCACTTTCAAGCGCAGCGGCGGCGATGCATCACCCTCCGCGCAATTTCCTCAGCGCGCGCCAGCCATAGGCCTTGGCACGGTTGCGGTGGGGCCATCGGCCCGGGGCCCTGGGTTGCAGGCCAGTCCGCCGGAGAATGCTGTTGAACGCCCGCGCGTCCGCCTCGGCGTAGCTCCATTCCGAGCGCCAGGTGATCGATAGCGAGACCGAATGCTCCGGACCGGTCTCCACATAGTGCGGCGCCATGACCGGCACGAACAGCGCTTCGCCCGGTTGCAGTGGAAACTGCCTGCCGCCAGCCGCCAGTTCCTCGCGCCAGCAAAGCTCGCGCGCGCCGCCGGTGTGATAGGTCTCATGAACTTCGTCGGGCGCATAGGTGGCGTCGCCGGCGGGGAACTGGGTCATCACCTTGCTGCCGCGAATCTGCAGCAGAATGTTGTGCTCGGGATCGAAATGGTAGGGTGTGACGCCGCCCGGCGAGGTGATGAAGACAAAACCCTGGGTCATCAGCATGCGCCCGGTCTTCGCCTCGATTTCGGGTTGCAGTTCCGTGAGCAGGCTGGCGAGCAGAGTGGCATATTCGGGAACTTGCTCGATGTTCTTGAGCGACGCCCAGCTGCCGCTCGAACCGATGTTGCGGATGGTTTCACCGATGGGGATGCCGGTCGGCTCGGGTTTGCCCGCGATGCCGATCGGCTGGTCAGCGAAGTTGTATTCGATCGATTGTTCGGGAAGCGCTTCGGCAAGGCCGGCCAGTGCCTCGAGATCGAGCAGCGGATGGCGCCCGAGGTTTTGCGGCAACTTGTGCGGCACTTCCGGATAGTTCGCGGAGAAAGTCTGGCGCGCGGCGGCGGAGAACACGGTCACTGGGCAATTCCTGCCGGATTGCGCTTCAGCTCGGCCTTGAGCAGGCGGGAGAACAGCCCCCGGCGCAACATGCCGCGGATCGCAATGTTATAGCGCCCGATCTGGCGGCGTTCGCGCCAGATGTGATCGATCATCGGGTGGCCCTTGCTGGCGCAGCTGTCGCTCCAGTCGATATCGTCGCGATCGAGCACCAGCAGGTTTTCGCACTGCAGCAGCACGCCGGGCGAATAGCGGGAGTAGGACTCGTCGTAGGCGGTCTTGAAGCTGAACATGCCGGGCGGCGCCATGAAGTTCGCCAGCATAGCTATGGGCTTGCCGTCGAGCGTCAGGGTCAGCCGTTCCAGCCTGCCATGACCTACCGCGCCCATCAGGCTGCTGCGAAACAGTTGTTCGGTTTCGGGCCGGGAGAGGAGAGCGGAACCCTCCGCCCCCTTCCAGCCCGATGCTTCAAGCTCAAGAAACTGCTCGATCCAGGTGTGCAGCCCTTCGGCGCTGTGATCGCGTTCGAAGCGGAGCTCGCCCTGTTCGGAGAGGCGGGCAAGCTGGCGGCGCAATTCCTTGCGCTTCTTGCTCGACAGCGAGGCGGAAAAATAGGCTTCGGGCGTCTCGCGCGATTGCAGCAAGGCGCGCTCTTCGAGATGAACAAGGCCATGGCGCCGTTTCTGTTCGGACAGGACCTGCTGCAGCGATTCGTTGAGTCTGCCGCCCAGCGGAATGCCGGTCAGGTGCAAGAATAGGCCATGCCCCGCCTCCCGGTCCGCCCATGCGAACAAGGCGCGCCAGAATTGCAGCTCGTTACCCCGGGCGACCAGCGGCGCGCCGAGGAAGCAGTTTGGGTGTGTCCAGCTTGCCAGATGGGGAATGGCCTTGCCGTAATAGCGCTTCGACCGGACGATGGGAATCATGCCGCTCAATGCGCCATTGTCGTCGAGCTCGAGGATCTGAACGAGCTTTGCCGGATCGTGCGCGCGCAAGGCAGGCAGCAGATACCAGCTTTCCAGAAAGGGATTGGGTTCCACCGCGGCGCGGGCCAGCGCATTCCATTGCTCGAGCATGGCCGGTTCGGCCCAGCCGGCCCATTCGCGCGCCCGGATGCGCGCCGTACCGGTCGCGCTTGCCACCTCGCGCGGCGCGGTCGTTTCTGCCGGTGCCGAGATGGCGATGCTGGCCATGCCGTTAACCTTTCAAGGCAGCAGCGAACGTCACTGCCGCAAGGCCATTAACCCGTGAAATTCAAGGAATTGTTAAAGGCGCCGCCATGGCGGGATGGGCCGCTGTGTCAGGACAAAGGCTCGTCCACGCCCTCTGGCAGAACCAGCACCTCCACGGCATCGCTCTGACCCAGATACCGTTTCGCCAGAGCCTGAATTGCGCCGGGAGTAAGCGCTCGCAAGCGGTCGGCGAATGTCAGATACCGGTCGATCTGGTCGGTTTCTGTCTGGGCGCGATCGACCAGCGACATCCAGCCGCCGTTCGACTTGAGCGCATTGGTCTGTGCTTCAATCAAAGGCTCGCGTGCGCGCTGGAACTGGTCGTCGCTCACCGGGCCGTCGCGCAGCCGCTCAAGGACTTCGGCAATGGCGGCGCGCGTGGCGGATACTTCGGAGACGGCGACTGAGGCATTGATCGCGAAAGTCCCGTATCCGGGCCAGAAATGCGAGGCCGTACTGCGGGCAGAGGGCGAATAAGCCTTGCCCAGCTTCTCTCGCAGCGTGTCGGTCAGCTCGATGCGGACAATGCGTTCCAGCAATTGCAGGCCAATGGCTTCGGCAGGGTCGCTATCGTCGCGCGTAGGCCAGGTCAGTCGTAGCAGCGCCTGATCGGCAGGGCCGGTATGGCGAATGATGTGTTTGCCGCGGCTTGCGGTGAATGCCCGCTGGCGTTGTTCCGGGTAGGCCCCGAAATCGGCCTCGCGGGCAGGCAGTGCGCCGAACGTGCGGGCGACCATGGTGATCGCCTGCTCTTCGTCGATATCGCCCACCAGGCCGATCTCAATTGCGCCCTTGGCGAGGCGGTCCGAAATCGCCGATTTCATGCTCGCGAATGTCAGCTTGCGATGGTCCTCGACGCTTTGCAGGGTAAAGCGCGGATCGTTGTCGGATAGAATGCCTTCAAGGCTGCTGGACAGGGCGGAATTGGGCGTTGCGCGCAGTTGCGCGAAGAAATTGTTGATCCTGACGCGATACTCGACTTCGCCTTCCTTGCGGTAGCCGGGATCGGAAATCAGGGCGGCCAGCAATTGCAGTTGCAGCTCAAGGTCCTGCGGCGTGGTCCGGGCCGACGAGACGAAGGTTTCGGGCGTACTGTCGAACGAAAAGCTCAGCGTATGGCCGGCGAGCAAAGACTGCAGCTCGTCCTGGCTGTGCTTGCCGAGCCCGCCCTGGGGGAGAAAACGCGCCATTTGGGTTGCCATGGGATTGGCGCGGGTATTGAGCATGTCGCCGCCATCCACGCTGAGCTGCAGCCGGATGCCGTCCTTCTCGATATCGGTGTGCTTGATGTTGAGCCGGACGCCATTTTCGAAACGAAGCTCGCGAATCCCCAATCTGGCTTCGCGCTGGTCGCTGGCGACTGTGCCGGGCGGGCCGAACCGGGTATAGGCGAACTCGGCATTGCCGGATCTGCTCTCGCGCCCCAGAGGCATGGCCATGGCCTCGTTCCAGGCCCGGCGGATGGCTGCAGCGCCGCCTTCGGGCTGCTTGCGGCCTTGCAGGCGCAGCAGCGGATCCTTGAGCGGCACGACTTCCCGCCGCAGCGCTTGCAGCACTTTCTTCGGCGTGATCTCGGGAACGAACGCTTCGAGCCGTTCGTAGGAGCTTTGCGGCGTTCCGGGCACGATCTCGTCGCGCAGCAGGGCCAGGACCGCCCCGGTCATCGCGCCATTGCTGCGAGTCTCGGCCGACGCCGCGTCGTTTTTCGCGTCGTTTCGGATTTCGGCGAGCTGTTCCGCCACTTCTGTCTTGTCGAAGCCATAGCGCAGAGCCCGGACATATTCGCGCGCGGCGGCAATGAGGCCTCGACGCCATTTGCCATCGATGGTATCGACCACCAGGTTGGTCATCCGCCCGGTCTTGAACAGGTTGGGCGTGGCGAAGCCCGCCCCGCGGAACGGCGGGTCTTCCTGCCGTGAGATACGCTGGAGCCGCCGGTTGATCACGGCATAGCCGATCCGCCGCAACAAGTGCTCGCGCCGCTGCGCCGTGGTGTCGTTCTTGTCGATCCAGTCGCCCAGCCGGGCCGCGGTCATCCGTTCCGCCATGGCCGGGTCGATATACACATCGGTCCGGCCTTTTGCCGCCGCGTCGATCGGGCCGGGCGAGGGTTGTGGTTCCGCCGGTCTGGCCTGCCAGCTTGCGAACCTTTCCCGGATCGCCTTCTCCGCCTGATCGGCGGGAAGGTCGCCAATGACGATGACCGTGGTCTGCGCAGGAACATATTCGCGCGCCCAGAAAGCCTTGAGCGCATCGGCGGTCGCGCCTTCCAGCGTTTCCTTGACGCCAATCGGCAGCCGCTTGGGATAGAGCGCGTCCGGAAAGGCGAATGCGAGCTGGTCCTCGAGATTGCGCATCTGCCACGAGTTGCGGTCGCGCATTTCGGCGAGGACCACCCCGCGCTCGCGGTCCACCGCGCCCGGGGCAAACTTCAGTTCGCTGGCGGTTTCGCGCATCAGCATCAGCGCGGTGTCGAGCAGGGCGGGATCGTTCTTGGGCAGGTCGAGCTGGTAGGTGGTGCGCTGAAAATCGGTCGAGGCATTGGTGTCGGCCCCGAAAGCCAGCCCCTCGCGCTCAAGCAGCCGCACCATTTCGCCTTCGGGGACATTGGTCGAACCGTTAAAGGCCATGTGCTCCACGAAGTGGGCAAAGCCGCGCTCGGCGTCGCTCTCGTCCAGCGATCCGGCGGCCACTTCCATGCGCACGGCTATTGTGCCCCTGGGCGTCGCGTTCTGGCGCACGACATAGCGCATGCCATTGTCGAGCTTGCCGAACCGATAGCCGGGATCGACGGGGACGTCGCTGGCCTGGAAGGCCCAGTCGGGCTTTTCGTGCGGCGTGGAGATCGTCGCGATGCGGTGTGCTTGCGGCGCGCAGGCGGAGAGCAGCGCCGCTACAAGCGCCATGAGCAAAAACGGCTGACGAAACAAATGCGTGCAGCTACGATTTTCGGTCAGAAGCATGGCGTGGCGTCGGCTACCCAATCTTTTTCGAAAGTGGCGGGTACGTCGGCACTGCTGACGGGCTGTTCCTTTTGCCATGGCTCGTAAAATATCCAGGCCTTGGAATTGTCGAATTTCGAAATCCGCTGATTATCGGCCGCAGCCGTTGGAGCATCGATTTCCGGCGTTTCCGTTCGGTACGAGCGAATCATACTGATCGCATCTCCTCGCTGCTGGAACTTACGGCGAAAGAACCCCCCGAACATTCTCACACCGTAACTGGTGTTGTTTGTCCAGTTCCTGGGCGATGTCGTTTTCGGAATCCGAACCGTGGTCACATTACACTCGAATTCGGGAGCCCTGTAAAATGGGGCATCGCCGTCTTGACCAGCACCTCGCTGACGGCGTTCCGGAGGGTTGAATCCGCCACCGGGGAGGAAAAGAGACCTTGAGCCATTTCTATCGTTTTCCCAATCGACAGGGCCGGTCCCGGAAACTTCCATAACGCTTGCCAGAGTCTTGCTGTCGTAATGCCAGTTCACGGATTCGATGCTATTCCACGTGCTGTTGCCTTCAAGTTCCTTTTTCATCAACTCGGTCAGTTGGCTCGACGAAATCGCGGAAAAAAGCTGGTACTGTGCGATGCCCGCATAGCCGCGGTTAATCGATGTGTGCTTGATCCGGGCAGGTTCATCGAAACCGTCCCTTGCATCGATTTCGTATAGCGATAGTTCGCCGGGCTGTTCCAACGGCTTGTACACGATCGACTGCAGCGGTGCGCCCTGGGCGGTGACCGGCAAGACCCACTTGTGGTTTCCAATCAATTGTTTGAGAGGGCCGACCACACTAGGAAGGGTTCCATCCAGCCACCAGTCCCCACCATCGATGTGGGCGCGAACCATGACATGATCGAACATTGCCGCATTGGGGAGGCGAGTTTCGAGCCCGTCGTCTGTGCCGGATAGATTCACCAGAACAGGCTCTGCCAGTATGCCTAATTCATTCAGCAATGCGAGCAAGAGAACAGTTTTGGCCTTGCAATCGCCATACCTGCGAGACCAGGTCACATCGGCGTTTGTTGGAGTGAGATTGCCGCCGTTAAGGCCGACATAGATGTACCGCACGTCTTGCTGGACCAGTTTCAATGCCGCTGCCGCTCTCGCCATGGCCCCGGCATTGGCATTAGCCAGCCGTTGGGCTTCGCTCTTCAATTGCGAGTTGGCAGACAGTTTCGCGGCACTCTCAAAGAGTGGCGATATGCGTTTGGAAAAATCCTGCCATTGCTTGAAATCGCTGTATTCAAGAATCCGTGACCATTGATATCGGGGCGGGGCATCTTTGGGCGGGTTTGCCGGTTTGGGGTCATCCGCATCGACTTCGATTGCGTTTGGCTCGCGCTTCACAAATTCCGCGAGGTCGTCGGTTGTCCGGATGTAGGGCTCTTGGCCGT
Source organism: Novosphingobium sp. (assembly GCA_050248535.1). Classification (GTDB taxonomy): domain Bacteria; phylum Pseudomonadota; class Alphaproteobacteria; order Sphingomonadales; family Sphingomonadaceae; genus Novosphingobium. Next base: position 14,879 of record JBFWSE010000033.1, on the reverse strand, counting down.
TGTCCCAGCTGAGCCGCACCCGATACCTACCCTGATGCAGGGCTCCGGCCATCGCAAGCAACCCTGAACTATCCGATCCCAACGTCGGATCTTGGCTAGGGATCGTGGCCGAAAATTCCAGCTCATCGCCCACTCGAAGGTCCGGCACTTGCAACACAGCGGTAAGGATGCCGTTGAGGACGGATTGCTCCAATTGATCCTCACGCCTCAGGATCTCGAATTTGCGGTTGCTGATGATGTCTATTTCCGTCCCGTCGCGATGAATTTTCAAAGCATGTACGATTGGCTTTCCGGCAGCTGGATTCCATGAAAGGCTGATATTGCCTGCTTGAAGTCCGTTTGGATTGTTGATTTTGACGTATTGCGCGATGAACGTCGATTGTCCTTTGCTGTCCAGATGAACAGTGGAGTTGTAGCGACGGAAAAAGAAGGGCCCGGTTGGGCTTGGCGGGACAGGCACCAACTCGGAAGGGACGGCCCATGCTGGTGCAGGGGCACTTGCGACGGTAGTGTCATCCGCCACAGCGCCTGATGGAACCGACGCGGCGAGTAATGCCAGAATAGCCGGCAAGTGCTTTTTCATCAACGACCCTCCGGTTTGCAAATAGCCGGAAAACAACACGACAAAGCAAGAAAAATCGGGAGAAAATCGGTCGTCGTCAAGGCGGTTGAAGCGCTACTTCCCCCGCAGCTTCCTGTGCTTGGACAAGTCGAACACTTCGCTGCCGCCCTCGGTCTCGTCGAGCAGGCCCAGCCGCCGCGCGACTTCCTGATAGGCGCCTTCGACATTGCCCAGATCGCGGCGGAAGCGGTCCTTGTCGAGCTTTTCGCCGGTGACCATGTCCCACAGCCGGCAGCCGTCGGGGCTGATTTCGTCGGCGAGGATGACGCGGGAGTAGTCGCCGTCCCAGATGCGGCCGAATTCGAGCTTGAAATCGACCAGCCGGATGCCGATCGCGGCGAACATGCCGGAGAGGAAATCGTTGATCCGGATGGCCATGGCCGAGATGTCCTGCATCTCTTCGTTTGTCGCCCAGCCGAAGCAGGCGATATGCTCTTCGGCGACCATCGGGTCTTCGAGGGCATCGTCCTTGAGGTAGTATTCTATCAGGGTGTGCGGCAGCGCTTCGCCTTCGGGCAGGCCGAGGCGCTTGCTGATCGATCCTGCGGCGACGTTGCGCACCACTACTTCGAGCGGAATGATTTCCACCTGCCGCACCAGCTGCTCGCGCATGTTGAGCCGGCGGATGAAGTGAGTGGGAATGCCGATGTGCGACAGCCGCGAGAAAACATACTCGCTGATGCGGTTGTTGATCACGCCCTTGCCCTGGATCGTACCCTTTTTCTGGGCGTTGAAGGCCGTCGCATCGTCCTTGAAATACTGGATGATGGTGCCGGGCTCCGGGCCTTCGTAGAGAATCTTGGCCTTGCCTTCGTAAATCTGGCGGCGACGGGACATGAAGCAATCCTCGAAAAGACAAGCCCCGGCAAAGGCAAGTCGCATAATGCGACCCGCACGGCCGGGGCATTCGGTGCATATAGAGATTCGGCTGGCAAAAGCAATCTGGCGCGCAAAAGCGTTCAGCCCTATGCCCGGAAAATGCAGGACGAAGTCGACAGGTTCATTCAATCCGAACTGGGCAAGACCTATGTCTCGGACTGGCTGGAAGTGGATCAGGCCATGATCCAGGCCTTTGCCGACACCACCCGCGACTGGAACTTCCTGCATGTCGATCCCGAAGCGGCGGCCAGGACCGAATATGGCGGCACTATTGCCCATGGCTTTCTCGCGCTGTCGCTGCTGGCGCCCTTGCGGCAGGACTTGCCGCGCCCGCGGTTTCCGGGGCTGCGGATGGGGGTGAACTACGGTTTGGAGCGGGTGCGTTTCGTTCAGCCAGTGCCTTCCGGCAGGCGTGTCAGGGGCCATTTCACTGTTACGGCCATAGCGCCGGCCGATCCCGGCCGATTCCGCGAGGAGCTGGACTTTTCGGTGGAAGTCGAAGGGGCGGATAGGCCCGCCCTGGTTGGCCGCTGGCTGACCATGTATTTCCTGTGAGTGTCTCGGTCAGGGTGCTGACCGGCGAGGAGATTCTCGCGGCGATCGGCGATCTCGCGCGGCTGCGCATGGCGGTCTTCGCCGAGTGGCCCTATCTTTACGACGGCGACGAGCACTACGAAGCCCATTACCTCAGGGAGTTCATCGAAGCGCCTGATGCAGTGCTGGTGGCGGCTTGCTACAGGGACCGGATCGTAGGCGCCGCGACGGCATCGCCGATGTCGGCGCAAAAGGCCGAATTCCGGTCACCGTTCGAGCAACGCGGGATCGATCCCACCGACCTGTTCTATTTCGGCGAAAGCGTGCTGCTCGGCGAATACCGGGGGCAGGGGATCGGCCATATGTTCTTCGATCATCGCGAAGCGCAGGCAAGGCGTTGCGGCGCAAGCGCTGCCACTTTCGCGGCGGTGGTCCGTGCCGGGGATCACCCGGCCCGGCCGCAGGGCTACGTTCCGCTCGATGCCTTCTGGCGAAAGCGCGGCTATGCCCCGGTCGAGGGCTTCGTCACCGAGCTGGCCTGGAAGGAACACGGCGAGGCTCAGGAAAGCCCGAAAGCGATGCAATACTGGCTGCGGAACTGGTAAGGGGACGCGGTCATGCCCGCCACAATGACAGCAATGACCTGCGATGGGCCCGGCAAGGGCCTGCGCGCCGAGCAACGGCCCATCCCCATGCCCGGCGAGAATGAGGTTCTGGTAGAGGTTCTGGCTTGCGGCGTCTGCCGCACCGATCTGCATGTCGTCGATGGCGAAATTCCGGCCTGCTATCCGATCGTGCCCGGGCACGAAATTGTCGGCCGGGTTATCGATCTGGGGGCAGGCGCAGCCGGATTCTCGGTCGGCCAGCGCGTCGGCATCCCGTGGCTGGGCAAGACCTGCGGCGCCTGCGCCTATTGTCGCGAAGGCCGCGAGAATCTCTGCGACGATCCGCAATTCACCGGCGCGACGCGCGATGGCGGCTATGCCACGCATGCTCTGGCCGATGCGCGGTTCTGTTTTCCTCTGCCCGAAGGGATTAGCGATGCCGAAGCAGCGCCCTTGCTCTGCGCAGGGCTGATCGGCTGGCGCGCCTACCGCTTGGCCGGGGAGGGCAGGCGGCTGGGGCTCTATGGCTTCGGCGCGGCGGCGCACATCCTCGCCCAACTGGCAGTGGCGCAGGGCCGCGAGGTCTATGCCTTTACGCGAAGCGATGACGTGGCGAGCCGCGCGTTTGCCTTGCGGCTGGGTTGCGTCTGGGCGGGCGCATCGGACGAAATGCCGCCCGAACAGCTTGACGCGGCGATCCTGTTCGCGCCGGTCGGGGCCCTGGTGCCAGCAGCGCTCAAGGTCGTTCGCAAGGGCGGAAAAGTGGTCTGCGCCGGCATCCACATGAGCGACATTCCCTCATTCCCCTATGCAGACCTGTGGGGAGAACGGCATATCCTTTCGGTCGCCAACCTCACTCGCGAGGACGGGACGAGTTTTCTCAAGCCGGAAGTGGCGGGCCAGGTGAAAAGCCATGTGACGACATTTCCGCTGAAAGAAGCGAACGAAGCGCTCAGGCAGTTGCGGCTGGGCGAATTCGACGGAGCGGCCGTGCTCTTACCTTGACTTCGGCAGATAGAAACGCCCCGAAACGCCCACCCGGGCGAGGTGATATTCCTGTTCGAGCACATCGAATTGCACATCGTCGAAATTGACGAACCGGGTGGGCATGGTCTGGCCGGGAAGATCGTCCGGATTGTGCTGCCGGCGGCTGTTGACCACGACAACCGCCACTTCGTGCCGGCGCAGCATGGATGCGAGACTATCGGGCGGAAGACGCCCGGCATGCATGGCCTGCAGGGCGTTGAAGCTGTCGTAAAACATCGGCTTGCCTGCCTTCAAGCACAGTAATTGCGATTCACAGATGGCCTTGCCCGGAACGGAGCGCAGCCACTGGACGTCGGCGGCAAACTGGCGTTCGCGCTCGGCCATGTCGCCCGCCACGTCGACGCCAAAGCGGCCCAAGGCCAGCGGCGCCTGGAACAGGGCGCCCGCAGCGATTGTCAAAGCCAAGGCAGCCTGCATTCGTTGCGTGCCGCCTCGCTCGCGCAATTCCCGTACGACAAGGCCCGCACCGATGGCCGCTGCGGTCATGGCGTCGAACCAGACATTGATGTCTGTCCCCGCGCCGCCGGCGAAATAGATGCCGGCCAGAAGTGCGCCCACCAGCCAGGTCAGCACCAGCCCTGCAGACGCGTTTCGCCGCATGGCAATCAGCCCGAGCGCCACCAGCGCCAACGGGGCCTGAAGCTTGCCTGTCAATTCGGTGACGAACAGAAAGGCGCGGTCGACTTGCCAATCGCGCGGGCCGAAGAATTGGGTGAAGAAGGCAGGGCCTTCGAATAGCCAGATCGCGGCAATCGCCAATACGGCGCATGTGGCGGCGGAAACGACAAAAGCTACTTTGGCCTTTGGTTCGCCGCGCCACAGCATGTGCAGGCCCACCAGAAGCGGCAGCAGCACCAGATTGTGTTTGGTCAGCGCGCCCGCCGCCAGCAGCAGCGCAGACAGGGCAGCGCGGCGCGCCGTCAGCGGTTGCGCCACATAGAGCGCGAGGCCCCATGTCGCAAAGCCCATGCCCAGCAATTGCGGATCGTTCATACCCAAATAGTCGGTGGCGAAGGTGGCATAGAGCAGCAGGCACAGGGCCGTGGCCAACCGGCCATCCTCTCGCGATGCTCCTGCGGCCCGTACGGTGTAACCGCCGGCCAAGGCCATGGCGGCAAATCCGGCGAGTGACAGCAGCCGGCCCGCCAGCACCACGTCGCCCGTCAGCTTGCCGACGAGGCCGGCCAGGTAGAACGACAGCGGCGGGTAGTTGTTGAACCAGTACGGCGAGAAGCCGGAATAGAGCGGCTCGCCCTGCGCGGCGCGCAGTTGCAGGTAGGCGTTCCAGCCTTCGTTGTAGTCGATCTCGAAATGGTAGAAGGCGCGCAACAGGGGATAGGCCGACAATAGCAGGCCGAGCCCCAGCAATACCTTTGTCACCAGCGCATAGGCCTGCCCGGGTTTGCCCATTGCGCTCAGACAGCCTCTGCCGTGACGAGGTAATTGAGCGCGCAATCATTCGACAGGTGCAGACCCTTGCCCGGCGACCAGGCAATCCCGCGCGGTTCGCCCATGGCGAGGCCGGCCTCGGCCAGCAATTTGCCCAATTCATCAGGCGTGACGAAGTCGTCCCAATGGTGTGTCCCGCGCGGCACCGCGCCCAGCCGCTCGGCGCCTTCGACCAGCAGCAGGCGAGATTGCACGGTTCGGTTGGGCGTCGACAGCGCCATCAATCCGCCGGGCGCCAGCGCCGACGCCAGTTCGGCGACGAAAGCGGCCTTGTCGGCCACATGCTCCAGAACTTCCATGGATGTTACCAGATCGAACGCGCCCAGCTTCATGTTCGCCACGTCGCCGCAGCGGTATTCGATGTCGAGCCCCATGGCTCCAGCATGGGTCTTGGCCGCTTCGATGTTTTCCGGCGCGGCGTCGATGCCGGTGACTTGCGCGCCCAGCCGCGCCAGTGGCTCGCACAACAGGCCGGCCCCGCAACCCAGATCGAGCGCGCGCTTGCCCGCCAGCGGCCTCACCGACCCGGAATTCCCGTGCCAATGCGCATCGATGGCCTCGCGAATAAAGCGCAACCGCAGCGGATTGAGCCGGTGCAGCATGGCGGAGGAGCCTTTCGGGTCCCACCAGTCGGCCGCAAGTTTGCCGAAATGGGCGGCTTCGTCAGGTCTAACAGTTGCATTCGCCATGCTGCTTCCCTAACAGGCCCCCCGCTTGGGGCCTAGGCCCAGAATGCTTGCAGGAGTTGGCACAAGTTGGCCCGGATCGTGATGAAATTCGGCGGAACGTCGATGGCCGGGACGGAGCGCATCCGCCGCGTCGCCGGTATCGTCAAGCGCCAGCAGGAAGCGGGGCACGAAGTCGCGGTGGTGGTTTCGGCCATGGCCGGCGAGACCAACCGGCTTGTCCAATTCTGCGACGAGGCCCAGGCGCTGCACGATCCGGCGGAATACGACGTGGTGGTCGCCAGCGGTGAGCAGGTGACCAGCGGCCTCCTGGCCATGCATCTGCAATCGATGGGCGCGAAAGCGCGTTCCTGGCTGGGCTGGCAATTGCCGATCCACACCGACAATGCCCATGCCAAGGCGCGGATCGAGGCGATCGATTCGGAGGCGGTTCAGGCCAGCATGGCAGCGGGCGAGATTGCGGTGATTCCGGGCTTTCAGGGGCTGTCGCCCGAGGGCCGTGTGACGACGCTGGGCCGCGGCGGGTCGGACACGTCGGCCGTGGCGGTGGCGGCGGCAGTCAAGGCGGACCGTTGCGACATCTATACCGATGTCGACGGGGTCTACACCACCGATCCGCGCATCGTCGCCAAGGCGAAGAAGCTCAAATACGTCACCTATGAGGAAATGCTCGAGCTGGCCTCCGTCGGTTCGAAAGTGCTGCAGACCCGCTCGGTCAGCCTGGCGATGAAGGAGGGCGTGCGCGTGCAGGTGCTCTCGAGCTTCATCGACGACGACGCGCCCGCAGCAGACAGCATCCCCGGCACCATGATCGTGTCGGACGAGGAGATCGAAGCAATGGACATGGAAAGCCAGCTCATCACCGGCATCGCCGCCGACAAGAACGAGGCCAAGGTGACGCTGACGCGCGTGGCCGACCGGCCCGGCGCGGTGGCGAACATCTTTGGCCCGCTGGCCGCCGCCAACATCAATGTCGATATGATCATCCAGAACGTCGCCAAGGACAAGGGCGAGACCGACGTGACCTTCACGGTTCCGGCCGCCGATCTGGCGCGCACTCAGGCGCTGCTCGAAGCGCAGAAGGACGCGATCGGCTATTACCGGATGATCGCCGAGGGCAAGGTCGCCAAAATCAGCGTTGTCGGGGTCGGCATGAGGAGCCACGCCGGTGTCGCCAGCACCATGTTCCGCTCGCTGGCCGATCGTGGTATCAACATCCAGGCGATCTCGACCAGCGAAATAAAGGTTTCGGTGCTGATCGACGAGGACGAGACCGAACTCGCCGTGCGCGTGCTGCACACCGCTTATGGACTGGATGCGAAGGACGAGGCGGCCTGAGCAGCTCCCGCGGCGGTTGGCTGTTGTGCCTTACGGTTCCCCAAAACCGCCTATCCTGAGCTTGTCGAAGGATTGTCTTTATTCTTCATGCCGTTACACACGAGGCACGAAGAAAAGGGCAGTGCTTCGACAAGCTCAGCACAGACGGGCTTGGGTTAGGGTGACCACACCCTGCTGCAATATGGCCCTATTCCGTCGTGCGCCCGTCGAAATGTTCGTGGGCGGCCGCCGCCTCGGCGCAGGTCTTGTGCACCGTGCCGTCGATGTGTTCGGGCGGTGAGTAGATGGTGTAAAGGCGCAGGGGCTCGCTGCCCATCGATTTGACGTTGTGCCGGGCGCCTGCAGGCACCACGGCGACATCGTCGGCCTTGACCTTGTTGCACACACCGTCGATCCACACTTCGCCTTCGCCCGCTTCGAAACGGAAGAACTGGCTGACGTCGTCGTGCACTTCCTCGCCGATTTCCTCGCCGGGCCGGATCGCCATCAGCACAAGCTGCATTTCCTTGCTGGTGTAGAGCACCTGGCGGAAGTTGTCGTTTCCGAGTGTGAGTTCCTCGATGTCGGCTACATAACCTTTCATGATGATCTCCTGAAATTGCAATTAGATTTGAACTGGAAGTAGGCTCGATTGGCTGGACGGCAAGCCCTGCGCCCGAATTCATCCGGGGCAGGGCCGTACGGTCACATCAGCCGATATCGAAGCGGTCGGCTTGCATCACTTTGGTCCAGGCGGCGACGAAGTCGCGCAGGAACTTCTCCTGTGCATCGTCCTGGGCGTAGACCTCGGCATAGGCGCGCAGCACCGAATTGGAACCGAAAACCAGATCGACGCGGGTGGCGGTCCACCTGGCCTTGCCGGTCTTGCGCTCGACAAGTTCGTACAGGCCCGGCGTCTTTGGCGCCCAGCGATAGGCCATGTCCGTCAGATTGACGAAGCAGTCGGTGGTGAGGGCGCCCGCACGGTCGGTGAACACGCCGTGGGTGGTGCCGCCATGGTTGGTCGCCATGACCCGCATGCCGCCGACGAGCACAGTCATTTCCTTCGCCGTCAGTCCCATCAGCTGCGCCCGGTCGAGCAGCAGTTCCTCGGGGCGAACCGCATAGTCCTGCTTGAGCCAGTTGCGGAAACCGTCGGCCAGCGGTTCGAGCGGTACGAAGGATTCCGCATCGGTCTGTTCCGCCGTGGCGTCGCCGCGGCCGGGCGTGAAAGGCACTTCCACTTCATGCCCGGCAGCCTTGGCGGCCTGTTCGACGCCCAGATTGCCGGCTAGTACGATAGTATCGGCAATGCTTGCGCCGGCTTCGACCGCCAGCGGCTCGAGCACTGCCAGAACTCGCGCCAGCCGTTCCGGCTCGTTGCCGGCCCAGTCCTTCATCGGAGCCAGGCGGATGCGCGCGCCATTGGCGCCGCCGCGCATGTCCGACTGGCGGAAAGTGCGGGCGCTGTCCCATGCGGTTGCGACCATATCGGCGGCCGGCAGCCCGCTGGCGGCGATCTTCGCCTTGAGCGCGGCGATGTCGTAGAGGGCCGGACCGGCGGGAACGGGGTCCTGCCAGATCAGATCCTCGGCCGGGACATCCGGGCCGAAGTAGCGCGCCTTGGGCCCCATGTCGCGGTGCGTCAGCTTGAACCAGGCGCGGGCGAAGGTTTCGCGGAAATAGGCCGGATCCTGGTTGAATCGTTCAGAAATCTTGCGGTATTCCGGGTCCACTTTCATCGCCATGTCGGCATCGGTCATGATCGGGTTGCGGCGAACGCGGGGATCGGCGGCGTCGAGCGGTCGGTCCTTTTCGGCGATTTCGACCGGTTCCCACTGCCAGGCGCCGGCGGGGCTCTTGCGAAGCTCCCATTCGTGCCCCAGCAGCATGTCGAAATAGCCGTTGTCGAACACCGTCGGATTGGTCGTCCAGGCGCCTTCGATGCCGCTGGTGATAGCGTCGGCTCCGGCACCGCTTCCCTGCGGGTTGAACCAGCCCATGCCCTGCATCTCGATATCGGCGCCTTCGGGATCGGGCCCGAGCTGGCTCGCATCGCCATTGCCATGCGCCTTGCCGACCGTGTGGCCGCCAGCGGTGAGCGCGACGGTTTCCTCGTCGTTCATCGCCATGCGTGCGAAGGTCTCGCGGATGTCCTTAGCGGTGCGCAGCGGATCGGGCTTGCCGTCGACGCCTTCGGGATTGACGTAAATCAGGCCCATCTGCACGGCCGAGAGCGGGTTTTCGAGGCTCTCGCTGTTGCCGTCGGCGTAGCGGTCCTTGGCCAGCCATTCCTTTTCGGAACCCCAGTAGATGTCCTTTTCGGGATGCCAGACGTCTTCGCGGCCAAAGCCGAAACCGAAGGTCTTCAGGCCCATGGTTTCATAGGCCACGTTGCCGGCCAGAATCATCAGATCGGCCCAGCTCACGGCATTGCCGTATTTCTTCTTGATCGGCCACAACAGCCGCCGTGCCTTGTCGAGGCTGACATTGTCGGGCCACGAATTGAGCGGGGCGAAGCGCTGGCTGCCCGTGCCGCCGCCGCCGCGGCCATCGGCCGTGCGGTAAGAGCCCGCCGAGTGCCAGGCCATCCGGATCATCAGGCCGCCATAGTGGCCCCAGTCGGCAGGCCACCAGTCCTGGCTGTCGGTCATCAGCATGCGCAGGTCGGCCTTCAGGCCTTCGACATCGAGCGATTTCAGCGCTTCGCGATAGTCGAAACCTTCATCCATCGGATCGGTCTTGCGGTCGTGCTGGTGCAGGATGTCGAGATTGAGCGCGTTGGGCCACCACTGCATGTTGGTGGCGCCGACTTCGGTCATGGCGCCGTGCATCACGGGGCATTTGCTCGGGGCGTTCATGGCATTCTCCATTGGTCGGCCGGCTGCAGCGCGGGAGGCGCGTGCCGGCGATTGACGATGGAGGGAATATAGGCCCCCTTTATAAATCGCCCAAACCGAATATAGATGTTTCAGTAATCGAATATGGCGATGTTTCAAGCTGGTGACTTGCCGCGCCTTCACCAGCGCCCTAAAGCCCCCGACTTCCTTTGGTTTTCCTGGGGCACCAATGTCCAATTTTCCGCTCAGCTCGCACCTCATGGCGCGAGGACAGGCCTTCCTAGGCGCCGATTATGCGATCCTGTGCGGCGCCATGTCGTGGGTGTCCGAACGCAATCTGGTGTCGGCAATCAGCAACGCCGGCGGTTTCGGGGTGATCGCCTGCGGGGCGATGACGCCCGAATTGCTCGATGCGGAAGTGGCGGCGACCAAGGCCTTGGCGAAAAAACCCTTCGGCGTGAATCTGATCACCATGCATCCGCAGCTGTTCGATCTGATAGAGGTCTGCGCGAAGCACAAGGTTAGCCATGTAGTGCTTGCCGGAGGGATTCCGCCCAAGGGTTCGGTCGAGGCGATCAAGGCGAGCGGGGCGAAGGTGATCTGTTTCGCGCCGACTCTGGCGCTGGGCAAGAAGCTGCTGCGCTCGGGCGCCGATGCGCTGGTGATTGAGGGCATGGAAGCGGGCGGCCATATCGGGCCAGTCTCGACTTCGGTGCTGGCACAGGAAATCCTGCCCCAACTGGCCGAGGACAATCTGGTTTTCGTCGCGGGCGGCATTGGCAATGGCGGCATGATCGCCGCCTATCTCGAAATGGGCGCCTGTGGTGTGCAGCTTGGTACGCGCTTTGCCTGCGCCACCGAAAGCATTGCCCACCCCGACTTCAAGAAAGCCTTTTTCCGGGCCTCGGCACGAGATGCCGTGACATCGGTCCAGGTCGATCCGCGCCTCCCGGTTATCCCCGTGCGCGCGCTCAAGAACAAGGGCACGGAGGAATTTACCGCCAAGCAGATCGAAGTCGCCAAACTGCTGGACGCAGGCGGTATCGACATGACCGAGGCGCAGTTGCAGATCGAGCACTTTTGGGCCGGCGCGCTGCGCCGCGCGGTGATCGACGGCGATGTCGAGAGCGGTTCGGTCATGGCCGGGCAATCGGTTGGCATGGTCAACAAGGAAGAGCCGGTCGCCGAAATCATCGCAACGCTGATGGGCGAGTGCGAGGCCGCGCTGGCGAGGCGCTGATTCCATGGCCGACGTCCAGATCCTGACTCTTTCCTGTTGCGACAGGCCCGGCATCACTGCCCGGGTCACAACCTTCCTGTTCGAGAAGGGCGGAAACGTCATCGAGGCGCAGCAGTTCAACGATCTGGAGGACGGCGACTTTTTCATGCGCGTCGCCTTCGATCCCGGCCCGGCCGACCCCGAAGCGCTGCGCAGCGCTTTCGGTCCGCTCGCCGCCGAATACGGCATGCGCTGGAATCTCAGGAGCCGCGACAAGCCGCGCAAGGTGCTGCTGATGGTGTCGAAATTCGACCATTGCCTGGCCGACCTGCTTTACCGCGCCCGCATCGGCGAACTGGCGATGGACGTGGTGGCGGTGGTCTGCAACCATCCCGCCGAGGCGCTCAAGAACACCAATCTGCGCGACACGCCGTTTCACTACCTGCCGGTGACCAGGGACAACAAGCCGGAACAGGAAGCCGCGCTCAGGCAAATCGTTACCGAGAGCGGCGCCGAGCTGGTTGTGCTCGCCCGCTATATGCAGATCCTGTCGGACGAGATGTCGGCCTGGCTTTCGGGCCGTTGCATCAACATCCATCACTCGTTCCTGCCCGGCTTCAAGGGCGCCAAGCCCTATCACCAGGCGCATGCGCGGGGCGTGAAGATGATCGGGGCGACGGCGCATTATGTGACGGCGGACCTCGACGAGGGGCCGATTATCCATCAGGATGTCGAAGCGATAACACACGCCGACTCGCCTGAGGACCTTGTCCGCAAGGGCCGTGACATTGAGCGGCGCGTGCTGGCGGAGGCCGTGCGGCTGCACCTTGAGGACCGGGTGCTGCTCAATGGCAACAGGACGGTGGTGTTCAGAAGCTGAAACGCTGCCAGGGAGAGAGAACATGCAGGTCAATGGCGTCAATCACATCAACCTGGTGACAGGTGACCTCGATGCGACCGTGAATTTCTACGAGTCGCTGCTCGAGATGAAAGCGCAGCCGATTCCCGTTGCGCCTCCAGGCTTCAGCGGGTGCTGGATATGCGATGCCCAGGGTAATCCTATCATCCATGTCCAGGGCTATAATCCCGAGCGTCATGGCGATCTCAAGACCGGGCTTGAAGGCGCACTCGACCACGTGGCGCTGACTTGCATCGGTTTCGATTCAACCAAGGCGCGCTGCGAGGAACTGGGTATCGAATACCGGGTCAACGACCGTCAGTTCGGCGACTTGCGGCAGGTGTTCGTCACTGATCCCAACGGCATTTCGCTGGAGCTGAACTACCCCGGCGATTAGTCTACCGGATCGCCAAAGTTCCCAGCACGCCGCCATCCACTGCCAGTTCCTGCGCCGTGACGTGGCTGGCGTCGTCGGACAGCAGGAAGGCGGCGACGGCGCCTGCTTCCTTGGGTCTGCCAATGCGGCCTTGCGGCGTGGTCGCGACCATGGCCCCGACGGCCTCGGGCGGCGCGCCGTTCATCATCGGCGTGTCGATGAAGCCGGGGTGCAGGCAATTGCAGCGCACGCCATGCGGCGCCATTTCCATCGCCACGGTTCGCGCAAGGCCAAGCGTGCCGTGCTTGGACACGCAATAGCCCATGTTCCCCGCCATGCCGCGCACCGCGCCCAGCGTGCCCGTGAGCAGGACCGCGCCCTTGCCCCGCGAAACCATCGACGGAAGCACGTGCCGCAATGCCCAGAACGGCGACCAGACATTGACGCGCAGGCATTGTTCGAAGTTCTCGTCGGAATAGTCGCTGGTGAAATTGTATGCGCCCGGCGCGGCGGCGTTGAGAAACAGTCCGTCGATCGGGCCGTGATGTGCCACGGCCATGTCGAGCGCGGCTAACAGGTCGCCCTTGATACCCACGTCGCAGGGCACTGCGAATGCGGCAGGCCCGATGTCCCTGGCGGCAGAGTCAAGAATATCCGCACGCCGCGCGATCAGTGTAAGCTTGCCGCCGAGGCTTGCGATTTTCTCGGCGGTTGCCTTGCCGATCCCGGTCGAGCCGCCGGTGATGACGACATGCTGTCCGGTGAAATCCATCATTTCTCTCCCATATGGATGAAGTCGGCCCAGACCGTTGCATGCTGCGCCTCGCTGGTATCGGGCGACCATTGACGTTGCATGATGGCCTTGGCGTCGGCTTCGGACATGCCTTTGTCTCGGTGATAGCGATAGAAAAACGCAGAGACCCGCCAGTTCATGATGCAGTGGACGTGAACCGGCCCGCAGTCCGCATCGTAGGCCTTGCAAAAGGCGCGATAGTGGCTCTCCCGCGGCGCATCGAACGGGACTGGCACATGCGTGTAGCGCAACCCGGCCCGCGCCATCAGCTCGGCTTCGTCGGGCAAAGCGCCCGGCGAATCCGGCAGGGCCAGGTTGATGACGTGCCGCACTCCGGCCGCAGCCAGCGCGGAAACGTCCTCGGCAGCCAATCGGCCAGACGTAGTGGTTCGTGAATCAAGCCGCTGCCAGCAGGCGATATGGTCCGGGTCACTGGGCAAAGGACGATCCTTTCTTCTCCCGTTCAACGTGATATCCTCGCCCGCGCAAGAGGCAATGGCTGGAGGCGGCTAACATGTGCGACGAATTCACTTCGGCGGCGGAAGACGAGGCGCTGGCCCGGAAGGGGCTTTCGCGCCGGCAATTCGCCGCAATAGGGGCGGGGGCCGTGCTGGCTGCCTGTTCCGGCGCGGGCGAAGGGGCTTCGCGCGGGCTGGTCGAGAAGATGGTGCAGGTCCCGACGCCAGATGGGATGGCTGACGCCTTTTTCGTACATCCTCGGCGCGGACGGCACCCGGCCGTGATCATGTGGCCTGACATTGTCGGTTTGCGCGACGCTTTCAAGGCCATGGCGCGGCGACTGGCTGAGTCAGGATTTTCAGTGCTGGCGGTCAATCACTATTACCGCACGGCGCGCGCGCCGGTACTTACGAGCTTTGCCGAGTGGCGCACGCCCGAAGGCCAGGCGAAAATGCGCCCGGCCATCGCGGCGCTTACCAGCGAGACGACCGCGCGAGACACCGCTGCATTCGCCGCCTTCCTCGATCGCCAGCCCAGCGTGAACCGGCAGCGGAAAATCGGCGTGCAAGGCTATTGCCAGACCGGCAGCTTCGCCATCCGTTCCGCGGCCGCCGTGCCCGACCGGATCGGGGCGGTGGCGTCGTTTCACGGCGGCGGTCTGGTGAGCGCTGCGGCGGACAGTCCGCACCAATTGTTCGCCCGGACCATGGCTTCGTTTCTCATCGCCATCGCCCGCAACGACGACGAGCGCGCGCCGGGCGACAAGGACGCGCTGCGCCAGGCTGCCTCAGCCTCGGGCCGGCCGGTGGAAGTTGTGGTCTATCCCGCCGATCATGGCTGGTGCGTGCTCGACTCGCCGGTTTATGACAAGGAACAGGCCGATCTCGCCTGGGAACAGTTGACGGGGCTCTATCTGGGCGCGCTTTAGGCGCACCGCTTTTGCTTGCCCGCCGCGCGGCGGGCGCTAACATGCCCCCGTCTTACCAGGAGATTGACGATGGGCGGGTTTCTGCTTTTCCTTGTCGTGGTTGTGGTGCTGTTCCTGCTGTTGGGCGTTCGCGTCGTCAGGCAGGGCTACGTCTACACCATCGAGCGGCTCGGCAAATATACGCTGGCGGCGGCGCCGGGGCTGCATGTGAGCATTCCGTGCTGCGA
>JBFWSE010000032.1:0-32954 GCA_050248535.1 Novosphingobium sp. | reverse complement strand
ATCCCGCCTTCGATCAACGCCGGTCCCGTGCTGCGGGCCGGATTGACCGAAGTATTGGTCACTGGAATCGAAATGAGGTGGATCAGCGTCAGCCCGAGGCCAATCGCGATCGGAGCGAAGCCTGCCGGCGCCTTTGCACTAGTCGATCCCAGGATGATGATCAGGAAGAAGGCCGTAAGCAGAACTTCGATGATCAGCCCCGCCTGCATGCTGTATTGGCCGGGTGAAGCCTCGCCAAAGCCATTGCTGGCCAGCGCGCCGGCGTGCAGCTCGAAACCGGCCTTGCCGCTGGCAACGGCATAGAGCGCGAAGGCGGCGATGATCGCGCCGACTACTTGCGCGGCCATGTAGAACGGCACGTCGCGAGCCGGAAAGCGCCCGCCCGCCCACAGGCCGAGTGTCACCGCGGGATTGAAATGCCCGCCCGAAATGTGCCCCACGGCATAGGCCATGGTCAGCACGGTCAGCCCGAATGCCAGGCTGACGCCCAAGAGGCCAATGCCAACATCCGGAAAGGCCGCTGCCAGTACCGCACTGCCGCAGCCGCCAAAAACAAGCCAGAACGTCCCGAAGACTTCCGCGAGAAGGCTGTTCGCGTTTTTCATTTTTCCCTCCATCCCTTTGTTAGGGACCGGGAAACTGCCGCATGAGGCGGCATATGTAAAGAATCGCGGCTCCCGGCAGATCTGACCGGACTATTTGCCACGTGGCGCGGCCTTGCGCGCTTCGGCGCGGATATAGGACCAGATTTGATCGACCTGCTCGCGCGTCAAGCTGGCGAAGCGCGGCATGCCTTGGGAGAGCAGGGCGCCGTCATGCACTACCGACCACAGCGCCTCGCGATCGAAGGCCAGCGGCGATTCGCGCAAGTCCGCCGCCGGACCGCCGACGCCTTCCGCATTCCTGCCGTGGCAACCCATGCAGCGATGGAACAGTTCCGAGCCGTGTTCGATATCGGCTTGGGCAAGCTCGATGGCCGGATCGTCCAGCGCCTTGACCTCGAATATCGGACCTGGTTCGCGGGGCAAAGCAGCTTTGCCATCCAGCGCGAAAGTCAGCAGGCGGCGCGGATGCACGCCGTATTTCCAGCCGGTATTGGCCAGATGGCTATAGGCCGCCGCCGAACTGCCGTATCCCGCCAGCACCGAGACATATTGCCGTCCCGCCACCGAATAGGAGACCGGCGCAGCGATGATCCCCTGCCCTGCCTGGAAACGCCACAGCCGCCTGCCCGACCGGGCGTCGTAGGCGGAAAGCCAGCCATCGGCAGCGCCCTGAAACACCAGCCCGCCTGAGGTCGCCAGCGTCCCGCCGTTCCACAAGGTCTGGTGCTGCACCCGCCAGGCCTGCCGCTGGCGCACCGGATCCCATGCGACCAGCGCGCCCTTGCCGTCTTCCGGGTCCTCTGGATCCGCCCAGCTCATGTTGATGCCGCCGACCGGGATCTCGCCGGGCTTTGGCGCGCCCTTGGTGAACCGGGTGCCGAGCTGCATGTAGGGAATGTAGACCAGGCCGGTCCGCGGACTGTAGCTCATCGCCTGCCAGTTGTGCGCGCCCGACGAGCCCGGATACATGGTGATATCGCCGCTTTCGAAACGGATGTTGGGCCGTTCGACCGGGCGGCCGGTCGCCATGTCGATGCGCTCCGCCCAGGTGACCTTGCCGTATTTCTCGGCGGAGATCGGCTTGCCTGTCTCGCGGTCGAGCACATAGAAAAAGCCGTTGGTCGGCGCCTGCATCAGCACCTTGCGGCGCTTGCCGCCAATGGTGAGCGTCGTGGCGATCATCCCGGCGGTCGCTTTATAGTCCCAGCCCTCGCGCGGATTGATCTGGTAGTGCCAGACGTATTTCCCGGTATCGGCATCGAGCGCGACTATCGAACAGAGGTAGAGGTTGTCGCCATTGCCCGGACTGCGGATCGCCGGATCGTAAGGGCCTCCATTGCCGGTACCGATGTAGATGCGGTTGAGTTCGGGATCGAAGGTCATGCCATTCCATACCGTGCCGCCGGTGCCCCGCTTCCACCATTCGCCGTTCCAGGTGGCGGCCGCGCGCTCCATCGCCGGATCGCCGCCGTTCTCCTCGGGCGTGCCGGGCGTGGTGTAAAACCGCCACAGCTGTCTGCCCGTCGCCTGATCATAGGCAGTGACGAATCCGCGCATGCCGATATCGGCGCCTCCCTGGCCGATGATCACCTTGCCCCCACCTTTTCCGTCGGACCACGCGCGCGGCGCGCCGGTGCTGGTGTGATAGCCGCGCTCGGGCAGGGTTTTCACGCTCCACTGCACGGCGCCGGTATGGGCATCGAGCGCAATCAGCCGCCCGTCGAGCGAGCCGACGAAAATGCGCCCATTGTCATAGGCGACGCCGCGATTGACCGGAAAGACCGTGAAGGCCAGCCGGTCGGGATCGACTTTCCAGGTTTCGGGATCGTATTTCCACTTGAGCGCACCGCTGCGGGCATCGACGGCATAGACTTCGGCATGACTGCCCGTGAAATAAAGCATGCCGCCGACAGCCAGCGGGGTCGCTTCCAGCGTCTGTTCGCCGGGTAGTTCAAGCTGCCAGACCAGGCCCAGTCGGGAAACGTTGCGAGAACTTATCTGCGCGAGGCGGCTGAATCCGCTTTCGTCGGCAGCGCCGCCATGGCTGTCCCAGTTGCTGCCCGCTCCAACCTGCTGGCGAGGCGCGCCGCCGCCAAGCAGCAGCGGCAATACCCCTGCTGCCCATACGGCGCGCCAGCCAGTACGCATCATCCGCTATTGAGCCTGCGGTGCGGCTTCCGATGCATCGTCGGGCAGGCCGCCCAGCTGCGTGACCAGCTTGGTATAGGCATCGAGATAGGCCAGCACGATGATCTGGCCGATGGCCGTATCCTGATAGCCGCCGCCGGCAACCCCGCCGAAAGTGCCGCCGAACCAGCCGCCGCCGCCCGCGCCGAAGCTGACATCGGACTTGCGGGCATAGCCTTCGACCAGGGCCTCTTCTTCGGTGGTGCGGGCGTTCACCACCGAGAGCGTGACATTGGCTTCACCCTTCTTGACATTGACGCCGCCCAGAATGGCGCCCGCGCCACGGCCGAAAAACCCGCCGAACCCGCCAAGCACGCCGCCAACATTGCTGCCGCCCGAATTACGGTTGGCCGAAACGATGTTGGGTTCGAGGAAATAGTCCGCCGTCTTGACCTGGCCACGGCCAACGTTGGAGCCTTCCTGCAGCTCGCCATTGTCGGCGAGCGCGCGCTCCATCGCCCGGCTCTGCATCGAGCGGCCGCGGTTGACCAGACTGAAGCAGCCCGACCGCTGGACGAATATCTTGAGGATCGCCTCGGGGCTGCCGAGATTGTATTCGCGCCACCACTGGTTGTCGGGCTCGACAATCGCGATGGTGCCGAGGTTACGCGTACATTGCGGAATTTCCTGAGTGCCGCGCGTTTGCGCCTGCCGGCCCGACGAGCCGCGATCGGCCATGGCCGGAGCAGCCGTGAAGACCATTGCTGTGGCGAGAGCCAGGAGTGCGTGCCATTTCATGATAAGAATTCCCTGTTCGAATGATTTCGCCGCCAAGGCGGACATGTCAGACCCGGCCAGGACTCTACCAATTCAGCCGCGCTGGCAATTGGCAATTTGCGTCAATTGCAGTCCCGATGGCTCACGGCACTGCCATGTTGTCGATTAGCCGCGCCTTGCCAATGCGCGCTGCCACGAACAATCGGGCCTTGCCGGCGTCTGGCGAAGTCAGTGGCGCAAGACTCTCGGCGTCGCGAAGCTCGGCATAGTCCACCGAGGCAAAGCCCGAGGCGAGCAATGCGCCGCGCAGCTTTTCGAGGCTTGCCGGCACGGCTTCTCCGTCAGCGATTCGCGCAATCGCCGCGCGCATGGCTTCGGGCAAGGCTGCCGCATTGGCCCGTTCCCCGGCCGTGAGGTAGGCATTGCGCGAGCTCATCGCCAAACCGTCTGCTTCCCGCACCGTCGGCACAGCGATGATGTTCCCGGCCAGTGGCTGCACCAGATCGAGATCGCGGGCCATGCGGCGGATGACGGCCAGTTGCTGCCAGTCCTTCTCGCCGAAAAAGGCCATGTCGGGGCGAACCTGGTTGAACAGCTTGCAGACAACCGTGGCCACGCCGTCGAAATGGCCGGGGCGCGCTTCGCCGCACAGGCCGTCACTGACGCCCGAAACCGATACGTTGGTTGAGTAGCCCGGCGGGTACATCGCCTCCATCAACGGCGCCCAGACCAGCGAAACGCCTTCGCCACGCAGCAGTTCGAGATCGCGCTCGAAGGGGCGGGGATAGGCGGAAAGATCCTCGTTCGCGCCGAACTGGCGCGGATTGACGAAGATCGACACCGCGACATGCCGCGCAGCCGCCCTTGCCTCGCGCACCAGCGTCAGATGCCCTTGATGCAGGGCGCCCATGGTCGGCACCAGCGCCAGTGGCCCGTCGCGCCGCAATGCTTCGACAGCATTGCGCAGTGGATCGAGTGTTTTGACGATTTGCATGGGACCGCACCCTCGGATAAGATTTGCCCCGCCTAGCCCCGCCACGGCGCGGGGGGCAAGTCTCGAAAGAAAGCGCAAATTTCCCCGTGAGTGCACATCGAATCGTCTTCGCCAACGAAAAGGGCGGAACCGGCAAATCAACCACTGCCGTCCACATTGCCATTGCCCTGGCCTATCAGGGCGCAAAAGTGGCGGCGATCGATCTCGATCCGCGCCAGCGCACCTTGCACCGCTATCTGGAAAACCGGGCCGAGACCGAGCGGCGGCGCGGGATCGACTTGCCCGGCGCACGCTTTGCCGTGTTCGAACATGATTCGGTCGAGGCGCTCGATGCGCTGTCGGAAGACATGGGCGCGGGCATGGACTTCCTGCTCTACGACACGCCCGGCCGCGACGATCCCTTCGCCCGGCATGCGGCGACCGGGGCGGATACGCTGGTGACGCCGCTCAACGATTCATTCGTCGATTTCGACCTGATCGGACAAGTCGATGCCGAGACCTTCAAGGTGCGCCGCCTGTCGTTCTATGCCGAGCTGATCTGGGAAGCGCGCAAGAAGCGCGCCATGGCGACGATCCGCGACCAGCGCCGCGAAATGGACTGGGTCGTGGTCCGCAACCGCACCGGCTATACCGAGGCGCGCAACATGCGGCGGCTGGACGGGGCATTGACCGAACTTTCCAAACGCGTCGGGTTCCGCATCGCCAATGGCCTGTCCGAGCGCGTGATCTATCGCGAGCTGTTCCCTTCCGGCCTGACGCTGCTCGACAAGGGGCATCTGGGCGAACTGGGCACCAGCCACCTCGTCGCCCGGCAGGAACTGCGCGCGCTGATTGCAGGGCTCAACCTGCCAGCGCCTGAACGGGGCGAGCCGAAACTGGCGTTGGAGGAAACTGCGTGAAACTCCTCTGGCTGCTGGCGATGGCGACAGCCGCCTGCAAGCTCATTACCCGGCGCTGGCCCTGGGATTTCCTCCGCCCGGCGCCGACGCGCAGCCAGGCGCTGTTCCGCGCCCGCAAGCTGCTGGGCGTGCGCGCCGGCGCCTCGCGCCAGGACATTGTCGAGGCGCACCGCCGCCTCGTCGCCATGGTCCACCCCGACCGCGGCGGCACCAATGCGCAAGTCCACGAGGCCAATGCCGCCCGCGACTTGCTGTTCGAGGAATTGCCCGAAGGATTCTGACACTCCCATGACTCACACATTCCATCCCACTGTCCTGCGCGAATACGACATCCGCGGCATCATCGGCGAAACCCTGGGCGAGGAGGATGCCCGCGCGATCGGGCGCGGCTTCGGCACGCTGATCCGGCGCGATGGCGGCAAGACTGTCGTCGTCGGCTGCGACGGCCGGCTCTCTTCGCCGATGCTGGAGCAGGCGCTGGTCGAAGGACTCAACGCCAGTGGCGTCGATGCCGTGCGCGTCGGCATGGGGCCGACGCCGATGCTCTATTACGCCGAAGCCTCAATGCAGGATGTGCAGGGCGGCATTCAGATAACTGGCAGCCACAATCCCGCCAATTACAATGGCTTCAAGATGGTATTTCGCGGGCGGCCGTTCTTCGGCGAGGATATCCTCACTCTGGGGCGCATGGCCGAGGCCGGCGACTGGCTCGACGGACAAGGCAAGTCCGAGCGCCGCGAGATCCTCCACGCCTATATCGACCGGCTGGTCGAGGGGCTGGCCGGGATCGGCCACGATCTTCTGGCCGCTCTTCGGATCGGTTGGGACGCGGGCAACGGGGCCGCCGGCCCCGCCCTCGAACTGCTGACGCAAAGACTTCCCGGAGAACACCATCTTCTCTTCACCCAGGTGGACGGGGCGTTCCCGAACCATCATCCGGACCCCACGGAGGAGAAGAACCTCGCCGATCTGAAGGCGCTGGTCGCGCAGAAGAAGCTCGACTTCGGAGTGGCATTCGACGGCGACGGCGACCGCATCGGCGCAATCGACGGCACGGGCCGGGTGATCTGGGGCGACCAGTTGCTCATGATCTATGCCGAGGACCTGCTCCGCCTTAAGCCCGGATCCACGATTATCGCGGATGTGAAGGCTTCGCGCGCCCTATTCGACAAGGTCTCTGCATTGGGTGGACAGCCGATTATGTGGAAAACCGGACACAGCCTGATTAAATCCAAAATGAAGGAAACTCACGCGCCCTTGGCCGGCGAGATGAGCGGGCACATCTTCTTTGCCCACCAGTATTATGGCTTCGACGATGCGCTCTACGCCGCCGTGCGGCTGATCGCCGCCTCGGCGCGGCTGGGCAAGACAGTGACCGAGCTGCGCGGCGAAATGCCGGCGCTGGTCAATACGCCGGAGATGCGGTTTCAGGTGGACGAGAGCCGCAAGTTCGCGGTGCCCGAGGAAGTGAAAGAGCGGCTGGCGGCGGCGGGGGCGGACGTCAACGCGACGGACGGCGTGCGCGTGACCACCGATGACGGCTGGTGGCTGCTGCGCGCCTCGAACACCCAGGACGTGCTGGTGGCGCGCGCCGAGAGCAACGATCAGGCGGGGTTGGATAGGCTGATGGCGCAGATCGATGAGCAATTGGCCTTGTCTGGGCTCAAGCGTGGGCCGCAGGCGGGGCATTGATCTCTCTCCCTTACCTCTCCCTTGATGGGGGAGGGATACGAAGGCTTGCGAGCTTGCTCGCTAGCCGAAGTTGGGAGGGGGTGATCTCTCGGTCAAGCGCAGTGCTGGCTGCCAGGTCACCCCCATCCAACTGCGCCTGACCCGCTTTCGCGGGTAAGGCTCCGTATCCTTCCCCCATCAAGGGGGAAGTAAAGGTTCACGGCAACTCAGCCAGCAACCCAATCGTATCATGATCCAGCATCGCCGATGAAAACCGCGCCGTATAAGCCGTGTTGATCGCCTCGGGCTGGAACTCCGAGGCATTGACCAGGAAGATCGCATAACCGTTGGCCAGGAACACGCCGAACTGGTGCATGAACTCATCCAATGATGGCGCATCCACCCCGCAGGCGATCAGTTCCTGCCGGTAATGCTCGACCAGCGCCCGCTCGTGCGCGCGGCGCACCGGCACGTCGAGCGCGCCGGTGACGTGGTAGCTGACTTCGTACATCGCCGGGGCCAGATGCGGCAGCGAATCGAAGAAGCCCGGCTCGCCGTCCGTGTCGATGTAGAGATTGCCCAGATGGGTATCGCCGTGGATCAGCGTGGTCGGCAAGGTCTTGGCGAAACGCCCGAACTTGTCGACGGCCTCGATCATCCAGTCGAGATCGTGGAAGCACACCGAGGCCGCGGCGCCGCGCGCGCTGTCGATATAGCCCTGCCAGATGTCGGGCACGAGCACCGTGGGGAAATAGCTGGCATCGGCGACATGGCCGGCCCAGGCGAAGCGCCCGCCGGGGCGGATCTCGGGCGAATTCCAGCGCAGGGCATGATGCTGGGCGAGGCGAGTCAGCCGCTTTGCCACCTGTTCGGGCTGCTGCGGCTTTTGCGGGTGGAGAAATTCGACGCCGCGCGCCACCAGATCGTCCATGATGACAATGCCCTGCTGGGCTTCGGCATCATAGGCCGCGAACCATGTCTCCGGCATGCGCAGCGGCGAATGCGGCGCGACATCGGCATAGGCGTGGACTTCCTCGCCGTGCATGTAGTGCATCATCCGGCTGTGGGCTTCGAACCCGCCTTTCAGGATCACCCGCTCCGGGATCCCCGCCGCCCGGCCCGCCTCGTCCATGTCGAGCGCCACGCGAACCTTGGTGCAGGTGCCGTGGTTGACGTCGACTATTTCGGCGTGGCGCACGGTGACGCCGGGGTTCTTCGCCTTGAGCGCGGCGTCGAGCCAGGCCGGGGTGATCTCCGCCAGATCGGTGGGAAGCGGAAAAGGTCCGCGGTTGCCAAGGTTCGAGCTTGTCATCATGGCATCCTGCTTGCAGCATGGCGCGAACACAAGCCCATTAGACAAGACAATAGAACGGAGAGTATGATGGAAGCAGTCGACTACGATCTCGGCACCAGAAACCTGCGGCTCGAGGCGGAAGGCCCGATCCTGTGGTTGACCATCGACCGGCCCAATGCGCGCAACGCCTTCACCCCCTCGATGTATTTCGGGATCAAGAAGGCGGTGCATTTCGTCAATGCCGACAACCCCTATCGCGCGCTTATCATCACCGGCACCGGCGATGTCTTCGCGCCGGGCGGCGATCTTGGCGGGCGTTATGAGGAAGGCGACCAACCGGTGCCCAATGGCCTTGCCTATGAATGCCTGCCTTTCGTCACGGTGCGCGAAAGCCGCGCGCCGGTGATCGCGGCGGTCAACGGCATCTGCCAGGCGGGCGGCCTCTTGATCGCCATGCTGTCCGACATTGCCGTGTGCAGCGAGCGTGCGACGTTCCGGGTGCCCGAACTGCTGCGCGGGATCATCGATGCCACATACGCCGCGATCCTGCCGATCCATGTCGGCATGGCCCAGGCGCGCGACCTCTTGCTTTCGGCGAAAAAGATCGATGCGGCAGAAGCACTGCGCATCGGCCTGATCTCGCGGATGGTGCCGCACGAGCAATTGCGCGCCGAGGCGCTGAAAGCCGCCACCGAGATCCTGCAGACCGCCCCCACCTGCCGCGCCCACGTCAAGCGCATGCTCAACCAGCAATATGCCCGGATCGACTACGAGACCATGTTCGCCACGTTGATGCAGCCAGGCTCCGAAGCGCGCGAGGGGATGGATGCCTTCATGGAGAAGCGCGCACCCAACTGGATCCCCGAGGGCCTGCCGGCATGATGCGCCCTGCCGACGTCGTCGATGCGCAGATCCACATGGGTCCGGGCCGCATCGACGAGACCCTCGCCCAGATGGATGCGCTGGGCATCAGGGCGGTGCTGGTCGATGAATACTGGCTGCGCGCCTTCGCTAACGAACCGCACCATGTGCTGGCCAATGGCGTCCAGCGGCCGGTCGCCCCCACCGCCGAGCTGGCCGCGCAGCTCCATCCCGACCGGTTTTCCTACCTGCTGCGCATTGCCCGCGACGATCCGGACTATGCCGAAGTCATCCGCAGTGTGCGCGATGCGCCGGGCGGGCGGGCCTTGCGGATCGATCCGGGCCTGTCGCCCGAATTGCGCAACAGCTTTGCCGGAGGCGGCTACGATCACATTGCCCGGGCCGCCGCCGAAAACGGGCTGCCGCTGTTTGTCTTCTGCCCCGACAGCCCCGACGCCTTTGCGCGGCTCGCCGGGACTGTTCCGGATCTCAGGATCATTGTCGATCATTGCGGCACTTACAGCAATTCGATGCGCACGGGCTTTGCCCGGCTCCCGCCGCTCGACGAGGCCGGTCAACTGGCCATGTTCGATCGCATCCTGGCGCTGTCCGAACATGCCAATGTGGCGCTCAAATGGGGCCACGCCTCGGCCATGTTCGATTTGCCGGCCTGGCCTGGTGACCAGTTGCGGCCGATCCTGCGCAAGGCGCTGGATGCCTTCGGCAAGGAGCGGGTGATGTGGGCCAGCGATTTCTCGGTCAACCAGCGCGGCGAGAGCTGGGCCGACTTGCTCTACTGCGTGCTTGCCGATTCCGGATTGTCGTCGGAAGAAAGGGCCTGGGTGCTTGGCGGGGCGTTGAGAAACTGGATCGGCTGGCCAGGCTGAATATCAGCCGCTGCGTCCCCTTGAAGATGCAGAGGCGGCGGCACTTCGTTCGCACGGCGGCTCCGTCCACTCTTTTTGGGAATGGCTGAAGGCGTAACCGTATCGAGAATGAAGCCGAAAGAACGGACTGTGCGCGGCAGATGCGGCACGCCCGCCTTTTCCAGGGTCTGCCGAAGGCGGCTGATCCACACATCGACTGTGCGTTCATTGGTAATGGCCGCATTCTTGCCCAACACGCCGATCAGGTCCCCGCGCGAGAAAACCTTGTTGGGCGAACGCACGAAATGGGCCAGCAGCCTGAATTCGGTACCGGTAAGCGGGATAGCGCTTCCGTCATATGCGGCGGAAAAGGCATTGGTATCGACCGAGAGCTGCCCCATTCGCAGAATCGGGTCGGCCGGTCTGTCCATGGCGCCCTGGTAGATTCGCAACCGGTCGATCAGCGCTTCGGCCGTCAGCGGACCCACCAGATAATCGTCTGCGCCTGCCGCCAGCGCGCGTTCGCGCATGGCATCGTCGTTCGCAGGGAGCGTCATGACAATCCGCGCCCGGCTGCCCCAGGCAGCCTGACGCAGCAACATGACCAACTGGATGCCGGCCATCAGCGGCAGCAGCCAGTCGACAAAAATCCACGGCGCCTCCGCACCCTGCCAGGCCAGCAATTCCGGCACATCGACGATACGCGCTTCCAGATTCATGAAATTCGTCGAGACGGCGTCGGTCAGCTTGCTGTCGCCCGAAGTGAGCAATACTTGACGGAGTTTCAACATAAGCAGCACCGCCAGCTGATCAGGGGCGCGCCTATTGTGCAGCCTTTATCATTCTGTAAAGCGAAAAATATCGCGCGAGAAAAAACAACATCGACGACACAATTCGCTTCAGATCGCCCGATTGATATTGCTATGAAAATTTTGCACGCCGATTTCCTGCCTGCCTACCGGAAGCAGTGACCCGGCCGGGAGCGCCAGCAATCCCCGGTGGCTTTCGGCGGCCACCGAATAGTCCTCGTCGACCAGTGCCGACCGGGCGCGCAGATAGGCCGCGTCCACTTCGGCGCGGTGTTCGTCAGACTTGATCCCGCCCAAAGCGCAGTAGGACAGCCTGGAGACGAACCGGTCGGCTGCGCTGGGAAAGATCTGGTGAATGTTGACGGTAAGCCCACTCGGGCTGGTCGAGCCGACCGAGACGATGGTGTTGGGGAACAGGAAATACTGCAGCGGGATCAGGTCGACATCCCAGTCGCTCTCGGGAACGGCCGGCCAGTCGGCGATGCCGAGCGGCGAGAAGGTATAGCGGTGGTGCGGGCCGGAAGTGTCGAACACGCAGATCGGCGAGAACAGCCCCTTGAAGGTTTCGCGGTGGAGCGAATTGAGGTGATAGGTCTCGAAGAAGGTATCGAGCCCGTATTTCCAGTTCGCCTCGACGTGCAGGTCGTCGCAATGGACGATCTCGGCCTGTTCAATGCCGAGCGCCGCGAAATCGCGGTCGAACGAACCGAAATGGGCTTCCAGGTCGATTTCCGGGCCAGGCGCGGAGCGGACGAAGATCATGCCATGGCGTTCGGCCGCGGGACATTCGGTGAGGCGCTTCTGATCGCCGATTTCGCCGCAGAAATTGGCTTCGTCGGGCACACCGATGCAGGCCCCGTTGGCATCGAAGGTCCAGCCATGGAACCGGCAGGTGAAGCGGCTCGCCTTGCCGCTCGGCTCGCGCACCACCCGTGAGGCGCGGTGCGGGCAGATGTTGAGGAAGGCGCGCACCCGGCCGTCCTTGCCGCGCGTCAGCAGCATCGGCGCGCCGGCCTCGTCGAACGTGCGGAACGTGCCGGGGCCGGGCAGATCGACCGACAGGCAGGCAAGGATCGGCAATGCGCGGAACAGGGCGCGATGCTCGCGCTCGAAACGGGCGGGATCGAGGTAGAAGGCGATGTCTTCCTGCAGCACGCCCGGTGACAAGGCGGTTTCGCCGCGCCGGACATTGTCGACCAACGGGCCCGCCAGTTCGCGGCGTAGCGCGCGCAGCGCATGTTCCGCCTCTCGCTCTGCCATCGGTCAGCTCCACATCATCCAAAGGCACGGTCAGGCGATAATCGGAAAGGCTTCGTCGGGAAACGTGCCGTAGGGCGTCATCTTGTGCGCGGCGGGATCGAAAGCCTCGGGCGGCGCGCCGTTCCAGCGGGCGTCGGCGGGCTGGGGCAGGACCAGATAGGCCCAGCGCGGGCGGTCCATCAGGTTGGCCCCGGCGCCGTGCACGGTCATATGGTTGTGCACGGTCACGTCACCCAGCTCGTAAGTCATCGGTTCGCTCATTTCGAGATCGTTGAGCTCGGGCCAGACCTCGCGGATGTCGCGGCCGTCATAGGCGGTGTAATTGCCGAGAATCCCCAGCCGATGCGAGCCGTTGATGAACGACATGGTGCCGGCATCGGGGCCATAGGCCTCAAGCGGCATCCAGAAGGTCATGCCGCCCGAGCGATCGACCGCGAAGGTGATGAAATCCTGGTGAAAGCTGGTCGGTCCGTTGCCCTGGTTCCGGGTGACCCTGGCCGAGGGCAGCTTGGGGGCATAGAATTCGTTGAACAGCCGCACGCCGGGCTCGTCCAGCCGCGCCATCAGCGCCCTGGCCGCCGCGCCAATTCCGCCGAACAGCGGGCGCACCTCGTCATTGGCATAGAGCCCGCCGAGCATGGCGTTGAAATAGGGCTGGTCGATGCCATAGGGCGGATTGCTGTCGCCATCCTCGCCCATCACCCCCTTGGCGATGCGCAAGACAGTGCGCAGCATGGCCGGATCGACGAACCTGCGCAGCATGACCCAGCCCTTGTCGCGATAATGCGCGGCTTCCTCTGGCGTCACGGTGCGGCAGGGGGAAATTGCTGTAGCCATTCAATCGTCCTCAAAAGCCTCCCCGTGAACGGGGAGGATTCAACCTTTCACTCCGCCAATCCTTGATCCCGGTCATAGTCCGCCAGAATCTGCGTGATGACGTGATGCTGGTGCCTGAGCGCCAGTTCGTGATCGTGGAAATGGAACTCCTTGATGATACCAGTATCGAGCGAGCGCTGAATGCGTTCGAGCGTGGACAGGTCCTCCATCGAAATGTCGCGGTATTCGACCATCGAATTTTCCTGGCCGAACCGCTCCGCCGCATTCTGCGCGGGCCGCATGAACACGCGCTGCTGATAGAGGCAGCGATTGGGCGCCAGCGGCCAGACCTGGTGGGCGGTATAGACCCGGCTGGCGACAGTGAAGCTGAGCGCCGGAAAGAAGATGGTAAGATCGACCGTCCAGTTCCTGGCGCGGGTGGGATTGAGCCCGGGGGGAAATTCGAAGTCGCTGTCGCCGCCGAGGTGATTTTGCCCCGCCGCGTTCTGGTAGGCGAGGATCTGCACCGGGTTGGTCACTTCGGGCACGTCGCTCCAGTGCGAATTGGTGCGGTGCACGCCCTTCAATTCGACATCGAGCAGCCGGCCCATCGGATTGAACTTGCCGCATACAGTGGGCGCGGCGGTTTTCGGATGGAGCACCGGGATGTGATAGATCTCGGCAAAACTGTCGACCACCAGCTTCCAGTTACACTGGATCTCGACCTCGTATTGCACTGACTGGGTGCAGGCGCCCCACGGATAACCCTCGACACTCTTGCCCTGCTCGCCGAGGTATTCCTCCAGGCTGACGCTCGGCTTTTCCTCGGGCGAGACGAAGATGAAGCCTTCCCAGACGCTGAGCGGTACGGGCTTGAGGCCCAGGCACTGCTTGTCGAGATTGAAGAAGCCCTCCTCATCGCGGATGCGCGTCAGCTCGCCTTTGCTGTCGAATATCCAGCCATGAAAGCGGCACATGAAGCGGCCCGGGCCCGAGCCCGAAGGCCGGTGCTCGACGACATTGCCGCGATGGGTGCAGACATTGTGAAAGCCGCGCACCACCCCGTCCTTGCCGCGCACGATCAGCATGGCCTGGCGGAACACCGGCAGTTCATAAGTGAAAAAATCGCCGGCCTGCGGAATTTGATCGACCCGGCCGATCATGAACCATGACTTCCTGAAGATCGCGTCGATCTCTTTCTGCCACAGGTCCTCGCGCCAGTAGATATCGGCCGGGCACGGCCCGGTGCCCAGTTCGGGATATTTGGCGGTAAGGCCGATCGGCGGGACGGAGACTGCTGACTGTTCCATATTGCTCAATCCGGTTCCCCTCCCGCTTGCGGGAGGGGTTAGGGGAGGGTCTGTTATCGGAGGCTGGCGAACATGCCCTCCCCCGCCCCCTCCCGCAAGCGGGAGGGGAGATTCCTTTCAGGCCTGCGCAGCACTATCCGGAATCAGCCGGGTGTACCTGATCTTGGTCGCATCGAATCCGTCATAGACGTGCGGGCTGTCGAACCATTCGACCGCCGGGCCAACCTCGGCGAGCGACAGCATCAGCTTGAGCAGCCGTTCTTCGGCGGGCGGCACTGCGCCCAGCGGGAATGCACGCAAGTACTTGAGCGCGCGGTCCGCCTGGGCAATCGCCACATCGTAGAAGGCCTTGATGTCGTCCATGCTGGACGCGCGCCGCTTGGCCATGCGGGCGAGCGAATCGGGCAGGCACCAGTCCGCGACGAATGGCTCCAGAGCCTCGAAACCGGCAGGCAGCAGGTCGCTCATCCCAGACTCCTTACCGGGTCCGATCCGTCCCAGCCCTCGGCCGCCGCGCGAAAGGCGGCGAAGACCTGTTCGGCCACCGGATTGGCAGTGATCAGCTCTGTCATGAAGCCGAGCGTGGCGACGGTGTCGATATAGCCGGTCCTGGCGCCCATCATCAGCCCTTCGAAGGCAAGCTCCACCCCCGATGCCATGATCGCCGCCTTCTCCGCCTCATAGTCCTGGCAATAGAGCGCGGTGTGATGGAACCCGAATTGCCCGGCGGGCACCACGTCGCGCCAGATGCCGGGATGATCGCCGATCGGCGCGATCAGTTCGATCTGCATATCGCCGTGCTGGCCGATGGCGGCGCGGTGGGGGGCAATGTCCATCGGCGTCCCGCGATAGTGGCTTTCGGTGAAATGGACGTCCTCGAAGACGAAGAATGGCCCGGCGCCGGTAGCATTCAGCCAGTGCGCCATGGCCGCGTCGAGATCGGGCACGACCCAGCACATCTGCATATATTGCCGGTTTCGCATGCTGGGCATCATGGCCGCAAAGTCCTCTCTTTTCCCGGGCGCGGGTATTCGCCATGCCGGGGCGGAGGTCAACCGGGCAGCGGAACATTCCCGTTCAGCCACGATCGCAGCGCATGATTGCCGCCGCCACGCCGTCCCGGCGCCCTGCAATCAATCGGAGCCGCACCCGGCCAACGACGCCGGAGAATGTTCCCCGGCGTCGCCACCACGCTGGAATGATGCGTCAGAAGCGGTCTGCATCCATCACTTTGTCCCAGGCCGCCACGAAGTCCTTCAGGAACTTCTGCTTCGCGTCATCCGAGGCATAGACTTCGGCCACGGCGCGCAATTCGGAATTCGAGCCGAAGACGAGATCGACCGGAGTCGCCGTCCACTTGGCTGCCCCGGTGGCGCGGTCCTTGCCTTCGTAAAGGCCCGGCGTGTTCGCCGACTTCGACCAGACCGTGTCCATTGATAGCAGATTGACGAAGAAATCGTTGGTCAGCGTGCCCGGACGGCTGGTCAGAACCCCGGCAGCGGAGCCGCCCGCATTGGCGCCCAATGCACGCATGCCGCCCACCAGCACGGTCATTTCCGGTACGGTCAGATCGAGCATGTCGGCCTTGTCGATGAGCGCTTCGGCCGGTCCATAGTCGGCATTGGCCGTGTACCAGTTGCGGAAGCCATCGGCCTTGGGCTGGAGGAAATCGACTGAAGCCACATCGGTCTGCGCCTGCGTCGCATCGACCCGGCCCGGCGTGAAAGGCACGGCGACGTTCTGCCCGGCAGCCCTGGCCGCCTGCTCGATCGCGGCATTGCCGCCCAGCACGATGAGATCGGCCATCGAGACCTGCTTGCCCCCGCTGGCACTCTTGTTGAACGCGCTGCGGATCGCCTCAAGGCGGGCAAGAACCCTGGCGAGTTCCGCCGGGTCGTTCACGGCCCAGTTCTTCTGTGGCTCAAGCCGCAAGCGCGCGCCATTGGCGCCGCCGCGCATATCGGTCGCGCGGAAGGTCGAGGCGGAGGCCCAGGCCGTTCGGACCAGTTCCGCGGTGGTGAGGCCCGAAGCCGCGATATCGCCCTTGAGGCGCGCGATATCGCCGTTGTCGATCGTCGCGTAGCCGGCCTTGGGCAGTGGGTCCTGCCAGGTGAAAGTCGCGCTCGGAACATCCTTGCCGAGATACCGCGCCTGCGGCCCCATGTCGCGGTGAGTCAGCTTGAACCAGGCCCGGGCGAAGGCATCGGCGAATTCCTGCGGATTCTTCTGCCAGCGCTGGGTTATCTTGCGGAAACCGGGGTCTTCCCTGAGCGCGATATCGGTGGTGAACATGATCGGCGCGTGCCGGACATCGGCGCGATGGGCATCGGGCACCAGCTTTGCTGCCTCCGGATCGCTGGGTATCCACTGGATCGCGCCGGCCGGGCTCTTGGTCATGACCCAGGTGAAGCCATAGAGATTGTCGAGATACTGGTTGGTGAAGGCAACGGGATTGGCCGACCACGCGCCTTCTAGACCACTGGAAATGGTATCTTCAGAGTGGCCCTTGCCGCACTTGTTCGCCCAGCCCAGGCCCTGCTGTTCGATACTTGCGACGCCAGGATCGCCACCCAGGCAGTCGTCCGGCTTGTGCGCGCCATGCGCCTTGCCAAAGGTATGGCCGCCGGCGATCAGGGCGGCGGTTTCCTCGTCGGTCATGGCCATGGCGCCGAAGGCGCGGCGGATGTCGGCAGCGGCGGCAAGCGGATCGGCCACACCATTCGGGCCTTCCGGATTGACGTAGATAAGGCCCATCTGGGTAGCCGCCAACGGCCCCCTGAGGTTGCCCTTCTCGTCGCGGCGCTGGTCCATCAGCATCTTCGTTTCCGGACCCCAGAACACCAGGTCCGGCTGCCAGGCGTCGACGCGGCCGCCAGCGAAGCCAAGGGTCTTGAAGCCCATGTCTTCCATCGCGACATTGCCGGCCAGCACCATCAGGTCGCCCCAGGAAAGCGCGCGTCCGTATCTCTGCTTGATCGGCCAGACCAGCCGCCTGGCCTTGTCGAGGCTGACATTGTCGGGCCAGGAGTTGAGCGGCTCGAAGCGCTGCTCGCCACCGTCCGAACCGCCGCGCCCGTCGCCGGTGCGATAGGTGCCGGCGCTGTGCCAGGCCATGCGGATGAAGAACGGCCCGTAATGCCCGTAATCGGCAGGCCACCAGGGCTGCGAAGTGGTCAGCACCTTGCGGATGTCGGTCTTCACTGCATCGAGATCGAGCGCGGCGAATTCCTTGGCATAGTCGAAGTCGGCGCCATAGGGGTTGGATTGCGCTTCGTTCTGGCGCAGCGCCGAAAGGTCCAGGCTCTTGGGCCACCAATCCTTCGCGGCGGGCGCCTCTGTTTCGGCCAGGGCCGGACTCGACAAGGCCATGGGACTTGCGGCTGCCATCAGTGCGGCAACAAGGACTTTGCTGATATTCACGGTTCCAATCTCCTCCTGTTCGCCATGGACGCAGCCAGGCCTGACAGTCGGATATTGGCTAGCTGCGGCGCAGCCCAATGGGATTACGCAATTACACTAATCGGTTTTGCTACTCGGCCTGCGGAATCTGCATCGATGAACCGATTTGTCGGCAGCCGCCTGGAAGGGGAGCCACTACATACCATCCGTTAACCCAATTTGTTTCGCGCGATTTAAGCCTGACGTGATGGAATTCGCTAACCGAACAACCATCGGGTTCGACGGGATTGCGGAGGCGCCGATGAATGGGGCAGTGCTGGAACGTCTGGGCCGCGGGGATGCGGCCGATTCGTTCAATTGGGTCACCCGGGCCAAGATCCAGAGCCTGATGAATGAGCATTATCACCGGTGCAAGACGGCCGTCGATCAGCACCTCGACGCCTATTATGGCGACCGTCAGGGCAGTGTATTCATGCGGGCCGGCATTACCGCAAGAGTCACAGTCGAGTTGTTCGAAAGCCAGGCATGCCAACTGATCGGGATGCTCGTCGACAGCGTCAATCCGCCTTTGCGTAATGCCAGGTCTTTCCAGATGGTGACCGAGGCGGCGAACGGATTCATTTCGTATTTGGACATGACAATGAACAGAATAGGCCCGAGAATCGATCTCGAAATGCGCAACCTGCCGAAGGCGGAGAACTATTCCCAGGACTCGGGAGACATCTGGGCCGAAAGCCGCGGACGTATTGTCGAACGGCTGGACGGGCAGCGGGCCCAGTTCGGCTTTGCGGTAAAGCCCGCGCCCGCTTTGGCAGAGCCATTGCCGAGTGAGCCGCATAGCTACTTTCCGGAAGCCCGGGCAGAAACGCCGCCGGTGTGCGAGGCTGAGTTCGATGCGCCGGAACCGGAGTTTGAACAGCCTTTAACTCTCGAAGAAGAGAGCATCCTGCCAGAACCCGGGTTCGATAAGCCGTTGACGCTTGAGGCCGAAAGCATCCTGCCGGAACCAGGGCCCGATATGCTGGAAGTCTTGGACGCCGATCCTCTGCGACCCGAACCGGAGTTCATGCCCATACTCGCGGATAAGGCTGGCGAACCCGCGCCATTGGCGCCGCACTGGCAGGACATGTGGACCGACATCGCGGTGCAGCTCTGCACCGGCAGGCTGCGGCCGGAGACCCAGGGTGACCTGCGCCGCGCCATGACCGACTGGTTCGCCGCCCGGGACATCGAGGGCGCGCAAGCCGAAGTCGACGAATGCGCCCGCCGTTTCTGGCAGAAATTCGCCGCCACGCAGCGCATTACCTCCAGGCTGGTGAAAAGCGCCGACGACGCCGCTATGGATCCGGGTGAAACCGCGTTCGGCAGGCTGGCCTGGCAATCCGGCTCACTGCGCGGCGGCGGACGTGCGAGCGACGCCAACGCGACAGCGCGCATCGCCGAAATCCGGCGTTCCGACACTATAGAACCGGTTGAAGCGGCGCCTGACGAATTCGCCACCATTGCGCCGGCGCATGAGAAGCCGGCCCCGGGAGAGATCCGCTATCACGTGAGCTGGTCGATGCGGCAGGACTCTCGCGTAACGGCGCCATACTTCGAACTGGACTGATGACGCTACTTCGAGCCTAGTTCGGCAGCCGGTCGATCACCACGGCTCCATCGCGGATCACGGCCTTGAGGTGGCGCTCCGGCTTCGCCAGGATTGACAGATCGGCGATCGGATCGCCATCGATCACGATCAGGTCCGCCAGCGCCCCCGGCGCCACGACGCCCAGTTCGCCCATCCGCCCGGTCAGCGCCTCGCCGGCGTTCTTCGTGCCCCAGGCGAGGATCTGCGCCGGATCGAGCCCCGCCATGGCCTGATAGAAAGCAAATTCGCGGCCATAATCACCCACTTTGTGGTCGAGCGGATCGTCCTCAAGCACGTCGCGGAACACGCCCGAATAATCGTCGCCGATCAGAATCCGCACGCCCGCCTGCTGCGCCACGGGCAACATTGTGCGGACATTGTCCTGTTGAGCCTGCAAGTCGAGCCCGGCCCAGCCCAGCTTCAGCATCAGGCCCGGATAGACCATGCTCGGCACCCAGAAGGTGCCCTTCTGGGCCATTGTAACAATGATCTGCTCGTCGATCTCGTCGCCATGGTCGATGATATCGACGCCCAGTTCGACGCATTCCCGGATCATCTCCCTGGTCGCCGCATGCGCACGGACCCTGGCGCCGCGCGAGTGGGCGGTCTGGACCACGGCCTCGATCTCGTCGCGCTCCATGGTGCGGGTGGTCGGCCAGGGCAGGCCGCCGTGACCGGAGCTGACGAAGATCTTGATCGTTTCCGCGCCGCGCCGGATCTGCTCACGCACCAGCTTGCGCATCTCGTCCGGCCCGTCGGCGAAGACATCGGTGCCGCCGGTGCGGAACTCGCGCCACCATTTGACCGAATCGTTGACATCGCCGGTGGTGCCGATGTGCAGCGAGCAGGCGCGGATGCGCGGGCCCTGGATGATGCCTTCGGCAATCGCGATCTTGAGCGAGGCGTCGATATCATGCCCTGCGGTCGCGCCGACATAGCCCGTGAACCCGCTTTCGAGCAGCACGCCGCAATTGCGCACCGCAATCGCCATCAGCACGCCGGGCGGCAATTCCTTGCCCAGCGGCTCGCCGGCGAGCCCCATGGCCAGCGTAAACTTGTAGAAATCGGGATGGTAATGACAGGTGATGAGGCCGGGCATCAAGGTCATGCCGCCAAGGTCAACCGCATCGCCCGGCGCCGGGCCTTGGCTCACCGAGGAAACGCGATTGCCTTCCAGCGTCACGGTTTGCCTGCCCGGCAGCATCGCGGTTCCATCGAAGACGCGGGCGTTGGTAAAAGTGGTCATCGCTCAAATCTCCCGCAACGGCCGGGCGAGCATGTCGAGCAGCGTGGCGTTGAATTCGCCGGCCCCTTCATACATCGCCCAATGCCCGGCGCCAGCGATTACCCGGAAGTCGCAATCGGGCTGAAAACGGCGCAGCACTGCCTCCTGAAGCGCCGGATCGGGGTGCGGCCGGTCGAACTCGCCCCAGATTGCATCGAGCGGGACGCGCAGATCGGGCAGCACCTGCAGCACACGGTCGGGGATCACCAGATCGGGCACGGTCAGCCGCGCCTGGCGGCCATTGCTGACCAGCAGGTGCCTGGCCATCTCATCGACCGAATCCGGATGATGCAGCATCAGGCCGAGCAGGTTGCGCTTGATCGCCGCGCGGCGTTCCTCGCCCTGAAGCCCCGCCACCCGGCCGAGATCGACATGGCCGTGCGGCGTATCGAGCCCGCCGGTGCCGACGATGATCAGCCTGCGGACTCGTTCGGGATGCCGCAGGGCGAAATGGGTGAAGACCGCGCCGCCAAAAGAAAAACCGGCAAATGTGGCCTTCTCCCCCTCGGCCAGGAGCGCGCGCATGCCCTCCTCAATCGCCAGCGAGATGCTGTCGTGATCCCCCCTCGCCGGCATGGCGCTGTCGCCGTGGCCCGGCAGATCGGCGGCAATCACCCGGTAGTGGGCGGCGAGCGCATCGATATTGCGAACCCAGTGCGACCAGGCGCCCTGCCCGCCGTGGCCCAGCAACAGCGGCGGGCCTTCGCCCCAGACGCGCCAGACCATCGTGCCCTCGCCACAGGGCGTTTCCACCCGCTGCGCGCGGGCTTCGAGTTCGGCGAGCACTGCAATCGGATCGGCCTCGCTCATTCGAAGTAACGTCCGCCGACCACGGCCGAAGCCGGGAAGGCCGCATCGATCGCGGCGAGATCGTCTGCCGTTAGCTCGATTTGGGCCGCCGCGATGTTTTCTTCCAGCCGTTCGAGCCTGCGGGTGCCCGGGATCGGCACAAAGTCTTCCCCTTGCGCCAGCACCCAGGCAATCGCCAGTTGCCCGGCGCTGCAACCCTTCCGCGCCGCCAGCGCCTCCAGCGCCGCAACCAGCGCCCGATTGCTATCATAGGCCTCGCCCTTGAATCGCACCATGTTGGCGCGCCAGTCGCCTTTCGGGATATTCTCACGCGTCACCCGGCCTGTGAGGAAGCCGCGCCCCAGCGGCGAGAACGGCACGAAGCCGATGCCCAATTCCTGCAGCGTGGGCAGGATCTCCGCCTCGACGTCGCGCGTCCACAGCGAATATTCGCTCTGCAATGCCGTCACCGGGCAAACTGCATGGGCGCGGCGCAAGGTCTCGGCATCGACTTCGCTCATGCCGAAATGGCGAACCTTGCCTTCGGCAATCAGGTCGCGCACCGTGCCCGCGACATCTTCCACCGGCACGTCGGGATCGGGGCGGTGCTGGTAGAACAGATCGATATGGCCGGTCTGAAGCCTGTCCAGCGAAGCCTCGCAGACATCGCGGATATGCGACGGGCGGCTGTCGAAGCCCTTGGCAACCGGATTGCCCGGCTCGATCTTGAAGCCGAACTTGGTGGCGATCACGACTTGGTCGCGCATCCCCTTGAAGGCCTCGCCCACCTGCTGCTCGCCCAGGAACGGGCCGTACATTTCGGCGGTATCGAAGAAAGTGACACCCCGATCGTAGGCACCGCGCAGCATGACACCGGCATCCTCCATGCTCAGCGCCTCGCCATAGGCGCCGCTCAGGCTCATGCAGCCTAGCCCGATCGCCGATACCTCCAGCCCCTGGCCCAGAATACGCTTCTTCATATCGCTCTCCCGTTGTCCGCACACATGGCATTGCTTGGCGGGATAGTGCAACTGCGGCTAACGGATTCGCCGCAAGGCATCGGGAGAGCGGATTATGGCAAATGAATTGGCTGGCAAGGTGGCGATTATTACCGGCGGGGCGCGGGGCCTTGGGCAGGGGATGGTCGAGCTGTTCGTCGAGGAAGGCGCGAAAGTCGTCATCGCCGACCTGCGCGATGACGAAGGCCAAGCCCTGGCGGACAAGCTGGGCAGTCAGGCGCGCTATCGCCGAACCGACGTTTCGCGGCGGGACGAAGTGCAGGCCCTGGTCGATTACACCGTGAGCGAGTTCGGCGGCCTGCATGCCATGTGCAACAATGCCGGGCTTTCCGACAACCTGTTTGGCCCGCTGCTCGATGCCGACCTTTCGATTTTCGACAAGATCATGGCGGTTAATGTCATGGGCGTGATGCTGGGCACCCAGATCGCCGCGCGGCACATGGCGAAGCACGGCGGCGGTTCGATCATCAACACCAGCTCGATCAGCGGCATCCAGCCCGGCTTCGGCTTCTTCACCTATCGCGCCAGCAAGGCGGCGGTGGTCAATTTCACCAAGAGCGCGGCGATCGAACTCGGCCCCAACCTGATCCGCGTCAACTGCATCTGCCCGGGCAACATCCCCAGCGAGATGGGCGCCTACGCGGTCGACGAAGACCCGGAAAAGCAGCGCCGCATCCGCGAGGCGGTCGCGCAAGTGCGCATGGGCTATCAGCCGCTCAAGCGCCAGGGCAGCGCCCGCGATATCGGCGAGGCCGCGCTATGGTTCGCCAGCGACCGCTCGGCCCAGGTCACCGCACAGATCATGGCGGTCGATGCCGGCGCGACGGCCGGGAGTCCGTTCAGCCAGATCGCCGACATCATGGCGGCGCGGGCAAAGGCGGAGGCAGAATAGGCGGCAAAGTCCGCGGCTCGCGCTCTTACGGCGCGATCACGATGCCGCCATCGACATTGATCGTCTGCCCGGTGATGTAGGAGCCGCCCTCGCTGGCGAGGAAGGCTACCGTGCGGCCGACATCGTGTTCGCTGCTGC
Source organism: Novosphingobium sp. (assembly GCA_050248535.1). Taxonomy (GTDB): domain Bacteria; phylum Pseudomonadota; class Alphaproteobacteria; order Sphingomonadales; family Sphingomonadaceae; genus Novosphingobium. The sequence goes on along the minus strand of JBFWSE010000032.1, from coordinate 9,513 downwards.
CCAGCCGCTTGAGCATGGTTTCGGCAGTCAGTTCGTCGATGTAACCGGGCTTGTTCTCGATCATATAGTCGATGCCTGGCGAATCCGAGAACGGTGCGATGACGTTGACCGTGATCCCGTGCACCCCCCACTCGCGCGCCGCCACCCGGCTGATCGCGCGCACTGCTTCCTTGCCGGCGGCATAGGCGGTGAAGCCCGCATCGCCCCGGATTCCCGCCGAAGAGCCGAGATTGAACACCTTGCCCTTGCGCGCCTTCAATTGTTCGAAGCAGGCCTGCATGAAATAGACCGCGCCGTAATAGCCATGCATGGCAATCGCCATGTCCTTGTCGGTCACTTGCTCGAAAGGCACCATCGGGTTCGAGGTATGGGCGTTGTTGACCAGCACGTCGATGCCGCCCAGCGCCGCGATCACTGCCCTGACTGTGTCCTCGACCTGATCGCGGTGATTGACCTTGCAGGATAGCGCCATGCCGCGCCCGCCCGCTGCCTCGATCTCGGCGAGCGTGCGCTCGCACTTTTCCAGCGTTCGGCCAATGACGGCCACAGCCGCGCCTTCTCGCGCCAGCGCCAGCGCGATGCCGCGCCCGACGCCCTGGCCCGCGCCGGTGACGATCGCCACTTTGCCTTCAAGCAATGCCATTACGGTCAGCCGCGCAGCGGCCGCAGGTAGGAGACATCCGACTTGTCGCGCGCGGCGCTGAGGCGGGTCTTGGGGCCTTCGACCGCTTCGAGCAGGGGCAGGTCCATCGGCCCCAGAGTGCCGGTCCATTCGACCGCGATATGGCGGAAAACCAGACCCCACTTGCCCTGGCGCCGCTCGAACTGGTCGAGGTAGCGCCCGGTGGCGGCCCAGCTGGGGCCGCCCTTGGTGCGGGCGCAGTAGAGATGATAGGTCTCCACGTGCGCCGTATCGCCATCGATGTCGCAGTTCGAGGTGCCCAGGCAGTGCAGTGTGGCCCAGGTGCCTTCGGCATGCCCCGCCATGCCGCCTTCGAAGCTGTCCGCCGCCGCCATGACATGGCCGCCGACGCTGATCTGCGCGTCAGGATGGCAGGCCGACAGATAGAGCGCACGGTCGAACCGGTCGGCGCCGCGCGCGATGCGGGCCTGGCAATCGCGGATGTCCTGCTCGTCGAGCAATTTCCGAATGCGCGCATATTCGGCGGCAGGCATGGTGACGGATTCTGTATCTGCCATGATGGCTCCTCTCTTGACGATCCGGTTGTCCGGCTTCGATGCCTCATGCCAGACGCTTGCCGCCCGCGCCATCCCTGTGCGACATGGCGGCGATGAGCTTGCAGGTTCCTCCGCAATACCAGACGCCGGAAATGCGCGGCCGCATCGCGCTGATTGCCGGGAGCCACGCGCGGCTGACCGGACGGCAGTTGATCGATTCGGGACCAGACCCGGTGGCTGCCTTGTGGAACGCCCCGCTCGCCGTTGTGGCGCACGGCACAGAAGCAGACCCACTGTTCTTCTTCGGCAACCGCGCGGCGCTGGAAGCCTTCGGGGCGCGGCTCGACCAATTCATCAGCATGCCCTCACGCCTGTCCGCAGAAGCGCCAGACCGGACCGAGCGGCAGGCGCTGCTCGACCGGGTGAGCGCGCAGGGCTTCATCGACGACTATGCCGGCATGCGCGTGCGGCTCGATGGCGAACGGTTTCGCATCGACAATGCGACTGTGTGGAACCTGATCGACGAGGCAGGCGTACGGCACGGGCAGGCGGCGGCTTTTGCGGTGTGAGCCACGGTGACGAAGCAAGGCAAGTCAGGCTGGCGTTTTACCGCCGCCTGAAGGTCAGCGGCAGCTTCTCCATTGTCTGGCTCGCCAAGGTCGGCTGATAGGTCAGATCCTCCAGCGGCACGGCCAGCCGGATGTCCTTCAGCCGCCGGATCACTTCCTGCGCCGCCAGCTTGATCTCCATGCGCGCCAGCGCGACACCGACGCAGCGGTGAATGCCTGAGCCGAAGGTGATGTGGCTGCCCAGATTGGGCCGCTCGATATCGAGCCGGCGCGGATCGGGGAAATTGCTGTCGTCGTCGTTGGCCGAGGCATAGAGAATGCACAGCTGCGCCATGGCGGGGACCTTGGTGCCGCCCAGCATGGTATCCTTCATCGCCGTGCGGAACAGGCCGTGCACCGGCGGCTGCAGCCGCAGCATTTCCTCGACAAAGCGCATCATCACCCGCTCGTTGTCGACTTGCGGATAGAGCTCCTCGGCCAGACCCGGCGTGGTCGCGAGAATCAACAGCAGGTTGGCGATGGCCGTGGCGGTGGTATCGTTGCCGGCGATGAGGAAGCCGCGGATTGTCGAGATCTGCTCATGGCGCGACAGGCGCGGGTTCTCCTCGCCGGGAATTTCTGCGTGGACCAGGTCGGAGATCATGTCCTCCCTGGGCTCGGCCGTCCGCATATCGACATAGCGGGCAATGAAGTTCTGCAGCTCGCACATGACTTGCGCATTTTCGAGCATCGCCGCGCGATCCTGCATGCGGCCGATCTGGTCGAGCACGGCCTTGGTCCACAAGGCAACCCTGGCATGGCCGACTTCGCTCCAGTCGAAACCGAGTTGCTCGCAGATGATGTGGGCGGTGAGCGGCCCGCCGATGTCGAGAATGCCGTCGGCGCTGCCTTTGTCGGCCACGCTCTCAACCAGATCGACGACGATCTGGCGGATGCGCGGTTCGAGATCCTTCACCCGGTGCGCGGTGAAGGCCTTTTCGGTGAGTTTCCTCAGCCGCGTATGACCGGGCGGATCGATGGCGAGATCGCGGATGAAGCCGCCGCCCTCGCGCTCCATGATCTCGATGAATTCCGCTAGGTTCTCGCCGCCGTAGCGGTCCTGATAGCCGTGCTCGAGCGAGAAGGTCTGGTCGTCGTGGAGCACGGTCTTGCAGTCCTCGTAGCGGGTGACGAGGTAGAGATCGAGGCCGGGGTCGTAATATACTGGGTCCTGATTTCTCAGCGCACGATAGAACGGGAAGGGGTTGTTGCGCACCGCATCGTGCAGCCGGCTTTCGCCACCCTTCAATTCGAGGACGGAATAGTCGCTCATCGATTTCCCTCGTATTTGCGGATCTGCCACTCCGACGTATCGAAAGAAGCAAGCCCGATCTCGTCCTCGCAGGCCCCGCCCACGATCTCGTCCCAGCGCTCCAGCAAGGTCTCGATCGTGTGATCGCGGTCGGCGATCCCTTTGGTGCGCGCCATATAGCTGCGCCAGACTTCGCCGCCCACCGAATCGATGCATTCGCCGTTCACCGGGCACTGCTCGTGCGCCAGCAGGGCGACGGCGGGCGAGCTGAGTTCCGGCGGCAGGTTGGCCCGGGCATGCTGGAGCAGCGGCGAGCTTTCGTACATCCCGCTCGCGACCAGCCGGGTGAAGGCGCCGGGGCTGACGGCATTGACCTTGATCCCGTGCGCCGCGCCCTCCGCCGCCAGCGAGCGCGTCAGCGACCAAAGCCCGCCCTTGCTGGTGCCGTAGGCGGCCTGATCGGAAAAGCCGGTCATCGAGCTCGATGTGATATTGACGATGCGGCCATAGCCCGCCCGCTTCATGTGCGGCCAGGCAGCGTAGGAGGTCCAGACCCCGCCCATCAGGTTGATGTCGATATGCCGCTGGAAATCGCGCGGGGTCATCTCGTCGAAAGGCACGGTGATCGAAATCGCGGCATTGTTCACCAGCACGTCGATCGAGCCGAATGAATCGAGCGCGCATTCGACGATCCGCGCGGCGCTGGCCTCTCCGGCGACCGAATCGGTATTGGCGACCGCCTTGCCGCCCAGCGCGCGGATTTCCGCCGCTACCGCCTCGGCCGAGGCCTCGCCGGGATAGTTCTTCATTTCCGGGTCGCTGCCGATGTCGTTGACCACCAGGCTCGCCCCCCGGCTCGCCAGCAGCATGGCGTGGGCGCGTCCGAGGCTGGGATTGCCGCCCGCGCCAGTGACAATGGCGGTGCGCCCGTCGAAGCGGAGTTGGTCCGTCATATCATTGCGAAGTCCAGGCCCCGTCCACCGGCAGCGCCTGCCCGTTGACGAAGCTCGCATCCTCGCTGCACAGATAGAGCACGGCCCCGGCAATTTCTTCGGGTTCGCCCAGCCTTCCTGCCGGACTGGCGGCGGCCAGCGTATCGCAGACCTCGCGCATGCCATCGGCCTGAGTCATCGGCGTGCGGATCATGCCAGGGCAGACCGCATTGATGCGAATGCCCTGCTTGCCGTATTCCAAAGCCCCGGTCTTGGTCAGGCCGACGACGCCGTGCTTCGATGCCGAATAGGCCCCGCAGAACTGCGCGCCATCGACGCCCGCGGTCGAGGCGCAATTGACGATCGCCCCGCCGCCGCCGGCCAGCATCACCGGAATCTGGTGGCGCATGCAGTGCCATACGCCGGTGAGATTGATCGCCATGATCCGCTGCCAGTTGTCCATGGTGCAATCGGCCAGCGCCAGGCCGACTTCGCCGCCGATCCCCGCCGCATTGAAAGCCGCATGGAGTCCGCCATAGCGCGCCACCGTGGCGTCCACCGCCGCCTTGACCGAGGCATCGTCGGAAACGTCGCAGCGGATGAAGAAGCCTTCGCCGCCGGCCTCTCGCACCATGGCCTCGGTCTCGCTTCCGCCCTGCTCCACCACATCGGCGATGCACACCGAATAGCCGCGCGTGGCGAACATCTTCGCGGTGGCCCGGCCAATGCCCGAACCGGCGCCAGTTACGAATGCGACTTTGCCTGCCATTTGCCTCTCCCGGCGGGATTGTTCCCTTGCCAACCGCGCGAGTTTGCGGGCAACATCGCCCGATTGCAAGGATGGGAATGGCACACATGCTCGATCTCAAGATCGCGGGCGGAACAATCATCGATGGCAGCGGCGCGCCCGGCCGGATTGGCGATCTGGGCATTCGCGATGGCCGGATTGTCGCCCTCGGCAAGGTCGATGAAGCGGCGCGTGAGACGATCGATGCCACCGGCAAGGTGGTCGCCCCCGGCTTCGTCGATTCGCATACGCACTATGACGCGCAGGTGTTCTGGGACCCGACGCTCAGCCCCTCGTGCTACCATGGCGTCACTACTGTGGTCGGCGGCTTCTGCGGCTTTTCGATCGCCCCGCTGACTCCCGAGGCCGCACCCTATCTCCAGCGCATGCTGAGCCGGGTCGAGGGCATGCCGCTCAAGACGCTGGAAACGGCCGTGCCGTGGAACTGGCGCAGCTTCGGCGAGTTCCTTGCAGCGATCGACGGCAAGACCGGACTCAATTGCGGTTTCTTCGCGGGACATTCGGCGATCCGGCGTTCGGTGATGGGCGCAAGGGCTGTCGGCGAAGACGCGACGCCGGCCGATATCGAAGCGATGAATGCGCTGCTCGACGCCTCGCTTTCCGAAGGCGCACTGGGCCTGTCCACAACCATCTCGCCGACTCACAACGACATGGAAGGCCAGCCCGTGCCCTCGCGCTGGGCGAGCCGCGAGGAGCACCTAGAACTCGCCCGCGTGGTTTCGCGGCACGAAGGCACGGGCCTGGAAATGCTGCCCAACCTCGATTTTCCCGAAGGCACCTCCGAGCTGATGGCCGACTATTCGCTGGCGGGACAGCGCGCGGTCAACTGGAATATCCTCATGCTCAACGGCAAGGCCGACGCCTGGGAAGTGGCCTCGCGCCAGCTGGCGGTGAGCGATCTCGCGCGTTCCCGGGGCGGCGAAGTGATTGCCCTGGTGGCGCCAGTGACGCCCGGCGTGTTCAAGAGCCTGCACAACGGCGTTACTTTCGACGCCTTTCCCGGCCTGTGGCGCGAACTGTTCAAACAGCCTGTGGCCGAGCGGATCGAGACCCTGCGCGACCCCGCGGTGCGCAGGCAGCTGGCCGAGGATGTCGCCAGCATGCCCGAAACGGCCGCGCTCAAGACCATGTCGCGTTTCGAGGGGCACCTGGTGGTTTCGACCAAGTGCGCGGCGAACCAGCGTCTGGAAGGCCGCCGGGTGGGCGAGATCGCCGCCGAACAGGGCAAGACACCACTCGACGCCCTGCTCGACATCGCCATTGCTGACGATCTCGAAACCATATTCCAGCCGGACCTCGGCGGCGAGGATGCGGCAAGCTGGGACCAGCGCCGCCGGCTCTATGCCGACGACCGCACCTTGCTGGGCGCATCGGATGCCGGCGCGCATCTCGACATTCTCGATAGTTTCGCCTTCTCGACCACAATCTTGAGCCGCGCCGTGCGCGAGAAAGGCATCATGCCGCTCGAACAGGCCGTGCATGAGCTGACTGGCAGGCCAGCGCGCTATTTTGGTCTGATCGACCGCGGCACGCTTTGCGAGGGCGCGCATGCCGATGTGGTCGTGTTCGACCCCGCAACCGTCGGGCGCGGGCCGACCTATCGCCGGTTCGATGTTCCGGGCGGAGAGGAATACCGGCTCTATGCCGAAGCGGTGGGCATCGATCATGTGCTGGTGAACGGCGTGGAAGTGGTCCGCAACGGCGAGCACACCGGGGCGCTGCCCGGCACCGTTCTGCGTTCCGGCCGCGATACGAAAACCATGGCGATCGATGCGTTGCAGGCGAAGGCGGCTTGATATGCATCGCCAAAACTTGAGGTCCGGCGCCTTATCCCCCCTCCCGTTGAGCGAGCCGCCCAGCACCATCCCCGCCCTCTTCGCCGCGACCGTCGCCGCGCGCGGCGGCTGCGATGCCGTCGCCATGATGGACGAGACGGTGACCTATGCCGAACTCGACCGGCGCAGCGCGCGGCTCGCCCGCGCATTGCTAGCCGCAGGCGCTGGCAAGGGTTCGAAGATCGCGCTGCTGGCGCCAGACGGTATCTTGTGGGTCTCTGCCTTTCTCGCCTGCCTGCGGATCGGGGCCATGGTCACCTGCTGCTCGACGCTCGCGAGTCCCAAGGAACTTGCGCATATGGTGCGCCACAGCGATGTGCAGTTTTTCATCGGCGCGCGCCGCTTCCTCGGCCACGACTATGGCGCGAAGCTTGTTGCCGCCTTTCCGGAACTGGCCAGTGGCAGGCCCGGCATGTTGATGGTCGAGGACGCGCCCTTCCTGCGCTCGGTCTGGCTGGAGGATGCCGAGGGCCTGACATGGGCGAACAGCATCGACGACCTGCTTGACCGCGCGGACCAGATTTCCGGCGCCATGCTCGCGGCAATCGAGACGCAGGTCGCGCCGAGCGACCACGCGGTGGTGGTCTATACCTCGGGCAGCACCTCGCTACCCAAGGCCGTGCTCCACACCCAGTGGAACATCGCCCGCCACCCGCCCGAACTGGCCAGGCTGTTCCTGATCAAGCCTGACGACCGCATGCTGCCGATGCTGCCGGCCTTCTGGCTGGGCGGCATGGCCATGGCATTGGAAGTGCTGAGCCAGGGGGCCTGCCTGGTCTATCCCGCATCGCCCGATCTCGAAGTGCTCGTCGAGACGATCAAGCAACTCAAGGTCAACCGGCTCAACGGCTGGGGCGACGGCCTCGCCCGGCTGCGCAAGCTGGCGCCGGAGCGAGGCATCGACATCAGGACCATCGTCGGCCTCGACTATTTCCGCGACGAACGGGGCGAGCTTATCCCGGTCGAATTGCAAAGCGGCATGCTGGGCATGAGCGAGACATTCGCCCCGCACAGCGCCGAGCCGCTGAATTACCGTATGCCCGAGAGCAAGACATTCTGCTGCGGCCGTCCGGTCAACGGCTATGAGCGGCGCATCGTCGATCCCGAGACGGGCGCGGAAATGCCGGTCGGCGAGGTCGGCGAACTGCAACTGCGCGGTGGCGCGCTGATGGACGGGTTCTACAAGAAGCGGCGCGAGGAGGTGTTCACGCCGGACGGCTTCTATCCCACCGGCGACCTGTGCCGCATCGATGCCGACGACTATCTCTATTTCGTCGCCCGCAGGAACGACATGATCAAGACCCGCGCCGCCAATGTCTCGCGGCTGGAGGTGGAGGCGGCGCTCAATGCCCTGCCCGATGTCGCCATGTCGGTGGTGACCGGGCTGGAAGATGCCGAGTTCGGCCAGGTGGTCGCCGCCGCCGTGGTGCCGGCGGAGGACGCTTCACCCACTGCGGAGAGCCTGCGCAAGGCGCTGCGCGAGGAAATTTCGAGCTACAAGGTGCCGCGCGTGATCGTCTTCATCGAGGAAGGCGACATTCCGCGCACCGATACCGGCAAGGTCAAGCTGCACGAGCTCGGCAAGCTGATTTCCGAGCGATCGCAGCAAGAAATGGATCGCTCAATATGACCGTCTGTCCTGAGCTTGTCGAAGGACCGTTCTTTTCTTCTCCGACGCTGAAGGGGAAAGGCAGCCCTTCGACAAGCTCAGGGCAGACGGACGATGGATAAGTCTTTTCAAGTGACACCGCTTTCCGGCCAGCCGCTTTATGGCTGCGAAGTCTCCGGCCTGACGCCCGAGGCCATCGCCGATCCAAAGGTGCGCCAGGCGCTCCATGCCTTGTGGATCGACAAGGGCCTGATCGTCTTCCGCGGCATCGGCAATGCCGAAAACCAACTCGCGCTCTCGGCGATATTCGGCGAGCCCGAAGTCCACCCGATGATGGCCGGCACCGATATCAGGACCGAGCACAAGGCGCTCACTCCCATCGAGTTCGACCGCGAGGACGGCAACATCTACCTGGTCGATGGCGAGGAGCGCGGCGGCTATCTCTCCTGGCATTTCGACGGGGCCTACGTCGACCGGATCAACCACGGCGGCATCCTGCGCCCGGTGGTGCTGCCCCAGCGCGGCGGCGAGACCGGCTTCATCGACCAGATCGCCGCCTGGGAACGCCTGCCCGAAGCGCTCAAGGCGCGGATCGAAGGCCTCAACGTGGTCTATCGCTACGAGCCCGACCTCACCCAGGCGAAGTTCGGCAGTCGCCCGGACAGGCTGGTCCGCATGGCCAGCCTCTTCGCCAGCGGCCGCAACCATCCTTCCGTACAGGTCCGCGCGGTGCATCCGCTGGTCTATACCCAGGCCGAAACCGGCAAGAAGATCCTCCACGTCTCCCCCTGGTTCGCCGACGGGATCGAAGGGATGGAGAACGCCGAAGGCGACGCCCTGCTGGCCGAAGTGATCGGCCACGTGCTCGATCCGGAACTGATGTACTTCCACAAGTGGGGCCCCGAGGACATGCTGCTGTGGGACAACTGGCGCATGCTCCACTGCGCTTTGGGCTGCCCGCCGGACGAGCAGCGGATCATGCGGCGCACGACGATTGTCGGGGACTATGGGTTGGGAAGAAGGGAAGTGGTGGCGCGCGTGTAGTGGAAACCGAATGTGCGCGAATTTGAGTAACACCCGCTTCGCTAGACGGCAGATTCCTCAAGGTAAGCTCTCTGTCTCGCAAATTTCATGGAATCGCTAATCATCGAGGCGATCACAGAGCTAGACTCTGTTTCACTTAGATTGAAGCATAGCCGCTGTTTCTGAGATAGTTTGCGCATTCGTGTGGCGGGAAGGCATCGAGTAGCTGGCCGATGCGTTGCCATGTGGCCTCGACGGTGCGTTCTG
>JBFWSE010000031.1:0-33014 GCA_050248535.1 Novosphingobium sp. | reverse complement strand
AGCGAACTCAAGGCATTGGAGAGTTTGTTGTTCTGGGAACAATATAAGACCAAGGCTGAAACAGAACTGCGCTCCATGATTGTTCTGGAGCAGGCGAGACCCGCCGCTATTAAAGAACGCACTTTGTCGCGCGTCATGAACAGTGGTTTGATACTTGCGACCTTAGACGGCGGCATGCTCAACGTAGGTGAAAAGATGCAGCGGACGTTCATTGCATGACAAAGGCTGTCAAAACCCAGCTCGACAAGTTCAAGGAAACCGCTCGCAACCTCGAATGCGACGAGGACGAGGATGCCTTCAAGGCAAAGCTGCGGAAGATCGCCACAGCTCCGAAGTCTCCGAAAGCAGAGAAGTCGGCTTAGAAGAGTGTTTCTTGCTTGTCGGCATCGCCAATGGCGGCGGCAGATTTGACGGCATCTGGCCGCGCCATAGGTAGGTCAAGCCGCTTGCCGCCAAGAATTTCCTCGACCGTGATGACCTGAATCCGGTCATCTTCGCGATTGAGCGCCGGGTGTCTATATTTTCCCGCTGCCGCGATTTCGTCGCGCATCGCCTTGGTTGGAGTATCCATTGCGATGAGAAAACCGAACTCTGCATTCTCTCGCATCCGGTCGCTATTCAACTTGGCGAGGTCGCCGCGCCCGGTCTTGCCTGACTTGACCTGGAAAACCGCCTTGCCGTTATTATTAGCACCACCAGCGACATAACTATCGATTATGAAGAAGGCGATGCCATCAATCCCGCCATCGGCACCCTTCTTCTCGTTAATGCGCGCTTGATTTTTCGAATAGGTGAGTATCGCCCATTTCTCGAATTCCTTGCGCGTCTTGTCATCTTTTCGGTTGGCGAGCGCGACGGCTGATGCAAGGTCACGCGGAACACCGTCGAGCAGGATATTGGCCTCGATGGCGGGCCAGTCGGCGGGGTGTTGGTCTTCAAGCCGCTTTAGAATCAGCGCGATTGACTGATAGGTGATATCAATGCCGATCCACTTGCGATTGAGCCGCTGTGCGACAGCGATGGTAGTGCCGCAGCCGCAATAGGCGTCGAGGATCACGCCATCATCTGTCGATGCGGTCTTAATAATTCGTTCGAGAAGCAACTCCGGCTTTTGTGTCGGATAGCCCATCCGTTCCGCGCTCTGCGATTGTATGCTGTTAATATCTACCCACCAATCCTCGGGTATTTTCGGATAATCTAGATAATAACGATAATATTTCCCCGATGATTTTACCAACTTGTCTTGATATCTGCGCCCATCTTCATCGACACCCAGCTTTCCACCGAAGCTCTTAGTTCCCGTTTCCCGCTCCATACCCGCGAGAGTGCCATCGAAGAAATATTGGTCACTCTTCGTATACCAAAATATCACATCGTGCTTGCGGGCAAACCACTTCTTGCTCTTACCGCCGACATTGTAGCACCAAATGATTTCGTTCTTGAAATCTCCCCCCTGTCCGCAAAACACAGAGTCGAGCACCAATTTCAAATAATGTGATGCTGTTGGGTCGCAGTGAAGGAAGAAGCTCCCTGTTGTTTTCAGCACTCGGTGTATCTCGACGATGCGCAACGTCATGTGGATAAGATAGGCAAGAAGAGCGCCGTGCTTCAGCACCTTTTCCAGCCCTCGGATCAACTCGACGGTCTGCTCTGTCAGCTTGCCAGATTGCAGTTGGGTGATGTCAGTAATCCATGCCAGTCCTTCAACTGCTTCGTCACCCCATTCCCATGTATCAACAAAAGCCTGCGCCTGCGCGCGGTCCTCGCCGCCTTGATTGTTGTAAATCTGGAAATAGTTGCGCTTCGAATTGAATGGCGGATCAATGTAGCACAGATCGACGCTATCGCTGGCTATCTTGCGCCGCAGCACATCCAGATTGTCGCCATAATAAAGGTGATTTTTCTTGGCTGGCGCGGTATCATCATTGCCGTGCCGTGCCGTGCCGTGCCGTGCCGTGCCGTGCCGTTGGTTCGATCTGCGTCAAGATTCCGCCCTCCCGATTAAGGATGGCTACTGGCAGACCTTGCGTTTGTCAAATATACAATCACCAAACAAAACCCGTTTCGTCTGCCGCGTTTATTGCGATTGTCGCCCACGTGGCCCTGGCCTCGTTCACTGCCCTCGGGATTGCCTGACCAGCGCGGCTGGTTCGCGCGACAAGCATTTTGATGTCTGAAACGGAAAGGAGCGCTGCCGTGAAAACTACGCAGAAAATCAATATTGGTCTATCTGAGAGCGAACGAGAAGAGATCTGCAAAGGTCTCTCGCACCTGCTTGCAGACAGTTACACGCTCTATCTGATGACCCACAACTTTCACTGGAACGTGACGGGTCCGATGTTCAATACGCTCCATCTCATGTTCATGGAGCAGTATACTGAGCAATGGAACGCACTGGACATCATTGCTGAGCGCATTCGTGCCCTGGGTTTTCCGTCACCTGGGACCTACGCCGAATTTGCCAAGCTGACATCCATCGAGGAGGTCGAAGGTGTTCCCAAGGCGATGGACATGGTCCGTCACCTCGTCAACGCCCAGGAAGCCACGGCGAGGACCGCGCGCAAGCTCTTTCCGGTCGTGCATGAAGCGCAGGACGAGCCAACTTCCGACCTGCTGACTCAGCGAATTGAAGTCCACGAGAAGACTGCATGGATGCTCCGCAGCTTGCTTGAGAATTGACCAGCCTCCCAAATTGGAGCGCGTCAGCGCAGTAGATCATACGGCATGTTGCCGGAATGCATCTGCAGTTCGTAGAACCATTTAGCCTTCCATTTACTTGGCAAAGATCGACTGTCTGAAACGTTTGATCTTGTCAGAAGGGGATATGCGATCCATCCCAGGCGATGTGGTGCCCATTATCTTCCGGCACGAGGTTGTCGATAACGCGCAGCAGATTCGCGGCGCTCAATTCCGGCGAAACGAGTTGGCCTTCGGGCAGGCCACGCTGGAAAGGGAGTGAAAGGGCAGTATTCACCGTGCCAGGGTGCAGTGCAACGGCGATCGCATCTTCATTCTTGCGCCGCAATTCGATTGCGAAATTGCGAACCAGCTGGTTCAGAGCTGCCTTCGAAGTGTCAACGGCGCTGGATATTGACCCCTGATCGGCGTCCAACATTGACCCCCGGCATAGCCGGTAATTTCGGGTTGTCCCGGTAGTCCATAGGAGGGGCCCACGGACGCCGACGCGCGCCGTCAGGTGCGCTGGCGGCGGCGTCCGTGGGAGGTGCCTGTGGACCCACCGGGTCAACCCGGGGATGGGGGTCCGGGGGAAGGGGTTTACGCGGCTTCGCGGCTCTTGAACCGCCAGCTCTCGTTGCCGGTCTCGACGATGTCGCAATGATGGGTGAGCCGGTCGAGCGGTGCGGTGGTCATCTTGGCGCCGCCGAACACCTGTGGCCATTCACCGAACGCGAGGTTGGTGGTGACGATCACCGAAGTCTGCTCGTAGAGCCGGCTGACCAGATGGAACAGCAGCTGGCCGCCGGACTGGGCGAACGGCAGGTAGCCGAGCTCGTCGAGGATGACGAAGTCGAGCCGTGAGAGCTGATCGGCGATGCGGCCGGGCTTGCCGGCGCGGGCTTCGGCCTCGAGGCGGTTGACCAGATCGACGGTGTTGAAGAACCGGCCCCTGGCGCCGGTGCGCACGCAGGCGCGGCCGATGGCGATAGCGAGGTGGGTCTTGCCGGTCCCGGTGCCGCCAACCAGTACGGCGTTGCGCTGGCTGGCAAGGAAGCTGCCGGTGGCCAGATCGCGCACCAGCTGCTCGTTGATCGGCGTGGCGGTGAAGTCGAAGTCGGCGATCTCCTTGGCCAGCGGCAGCTTGGCGATCGTCATCTGGTACTTGATCGAGCGGGCCTGCTTCTCGTCGATCTCGGCCTTCAGCAGGTCGCCGACCACGCGCTGCGCCGAGTGCTGGCGCTTGACCGCATCGGCGATCACCTCGTCATAGGCATGGCGCATGCCCGCGAGCTTCAGCGCTCCCATCATGTCCAGTATCTCGTGGCGTTCCATAATCCCTCCTCAGGCTGTCGTAGCGGGCGCAGTCGGCGACCGGCTCGTGACGGAGCCGGAGCGCTTCGGGTGTAACGATATTGAGCGGCGCCGGTGGCTGGCGCTGGCGGGTGAGGATGTTGAGCACCACCTCGCGGCTGATCGTGCCTCCGGCCAATGCCTCGGCGCAGGCGGCCTCGACCGCGTCGATCCCGTCGGTCACCACTGCAGCGAGGATGCCGACCATCTGTCGGTCACCATCGCCGTGATGGCCCAAGCGCCGGCGCACCCGCTCGATTGCAGGCGGTAGCGTCCAGTCCTTGAACGGCGCGCCATTGCGCAGTGCTCCGGGCTTCTTCGCCAGCACCGGCAGGTAGTGCCAGGGATCATAGACCGTCTGCTCGCGCCCGAACCGGCGCGCATGCTCGGCAACGATCTCCCCATCCTGGCGGATGACGATGCGGTCGGCGTAGGCGTGGATATCGACCGGGCGCCCCGCCGCTTTCGCGTGGACCGAGTACTTGTTGTAATCGAACCGGACCAGCAGCGTCTTGGAGACCGACGCCGGCACGGCATGGAAGCCGTCGAACCGCCCACGATAGGCGATCAGCGCCGGCCGGTCGGCTTCCTCGAACACTTCCCAGACCGTCCGGTCCCGGCGCTCGGGATGCGCCGCACGCCGGGCATGGGCGAGGCAGCGATCCTCCAGCCAGGCGTTGAGTTCGGCATAGCTCTTGAACCGCAGCCGGGGCGTAAAAAAGCGTTCGCGCACCAAGCCAACCTGGTTCTCGACCTGCCCTTTCTCCCAGCCCGACGCCGGCGTGCAGGCCGCCGGCTCGACGAGGTAATGCCCGCACATCTGCCGGAAGCGTCGGTTGTACTGCCGTTCGCGGCCGACGAAGATCGCATCGACCGCGGTCTTCATGTTGTCGTAAATGCCGCGCTGGCAGGCCCCGCCGAAGAAGGCGAACGCCTTGTCGTGCGCATCGAACACCATCTCCTGACTCTCGCGTGGATAAGCCCGCACGTAGAACATCCGGCTGTGGCAAAGCCGCATGTGCGCGACTTTCGCCGTCGTCACCACCCCATCGATGATGACGATCTCATGGCTCCAGTCGAACTGGTAAGCCTCGCCGGGATCGAAGCTCAACGGAACATAGGCTGCCGCCGCGACCGCTGACCGCTCTCGTCGCCACGCCTTCGCATATCGCCGCACCGCGTCGTAGCCGCCGCGATAGCCCAGACCTTGTAACTCCTCGAAGATCCGCACCAAAGTCAGCCGTTCGCGCCGCGCCTTGCGCTCGTTCGTCTCAAGCAATCGCTCCAGATCCGCCGCCCACGGCCCCAGCTGCGGCAGCGGCTGAACCGATCGCTCGTAGGAAAACGCCGTCTCGCCCGACCGCAGCACCTTGCGCACCGTGTTGCGCGACACCTTCAAATCCCGCACGATCTCCTTGATCGACTTGCCCTTGACGAAAAACTCGCGCCGGATCCGCGCAATCGTCTCCACAACCAACATCCCCCATCGGCTCCCGGCAAAAGCCAGAAGCGTGAACCGTTCATGTTCAGGGGGTCAATTTTGCACGCCGATCAGCCCCCAATGGGGTCAACATTGCATGCCGATTCACACCTCGTCTCCCGTAAGACCCTCCGTACCTTCCGAGCCGCCGCCATGGCGGAGTGGAACGCTGCCTGTGCTGTGGTTGGGTGAATTTGCCGAACAGGCTTTCGGTCGGTCTGCTCAAGTTAACCTGACAGTCCCTTTGCAAATGGCGAGATCTTGACCCGCATCAGGTGGCGCTCAGGCAACCTGTCCTGCACAGGACGCAGCGCGTGTGGCCGCACCAGAACCAGCCAGGCGGAACTGATCACCCAGCCCCGTGAATCCCTGTCCGGCGAGCTGAAGAACTGCAAAGGCTCGAGCTCGACATCATCCAGCAGCGCCTTGCTCTTCGCGACTTAAGTCGCGGTCCACTCCAGCGACTCGCACTCGTGCACGAAGGCTCCGGAAAGGATGTAGCGCGAACCATAGACCGGATCCCCATCGCGGCGCACCAGAACCTGCAAGGCGGCTTCGCTGACGGTCAACACAACCAGGTCGACATGAAGGGCCGGATAGGGGAAGAGTCTGTCTCCCAGGGGGAACGGCGGGTAGTCTGCCGGCATGGGTAACTAGCCCCTGCGCCAGGGCATCGCGAGCCGCTCCAGGCCGATTTCGCCTACCGAGCCTTCGGCCAGAGCCAGAAACGTCTCATGCAATACAAGCCTATGGCGTCCGTCAGATAGGCCTTCGACAACAGCCATAAACATTGCAGTTACCAGGTACTTCCCTTGCTCGGACTTACAGGGTAGTCGTCGTGAGAGAAATGGTCAAGATTATGAAAACAATCGAAAATATCTACCGCTCCGGTATAAGTATCCCCGCCACGACATTGCCCGGATATTGGCATCTGTTCAAAGCCGGGCACTTTCGCGCTTCGCGCTGCACATTGCGCCCGAAGCGGAAATCGTCGCACCTGCGGGTTACATTCGACAAGCGCCTTGCCTTGCCTGGAACGCGGTACTCAACCAGACGGCGGCCTTATCCGTGCAACGTTTGCTTCAGTTTGACCGGACAAAGCAGGCGGCGTCCGGTAAATAACTCGACTTGGCGCTGCAAGCCGCAGAAATCTGCCAATTCACAGCAATACGGTAAATATCTTTCGACCGCCAATCCTGTTGAGTTGCGGCTTTGCTTGCAGCATCAAGGCTGAACGCACTTCAGGCCATTTCCTCGGAAAAAGAGAAGCTTACCCCCGTCGCAGAGGTCAGGTTGTTCCCGTTTTTGGCCGGGTGCAAAGAAGGCAGTCCGGCAAATAAGTGAACGCAAGGCGGAAACCCGCAGGAAACCGCGAATTATCAGCAATACTGTAAATAACTTCCGGCCGAAAACATTGCCGTATTGCCGCCCCAAACGTGACATTTGGGCTCGAGAAAACCGCAAAACGGTACCAAGCTAGTGCTCTCCGGCTTGGCGAAGTGGCTTCTGCCCGCCTACCGTTCTCTGCCAGTACCGTCTCTTGGTACGGTTCGGAAAATGGGAAGCGCGCTTGTCTGCGGGCTTGTGCAGGTCCGCAACTGGCGCGATGAAAAGTTCGTGCCGAAAAGCTGGCGGAGACGGAGGGATTCGAACCCTCGGTACCGGATTTACCAGTACGACGGTTTAGCAAACCGTTGGTTTCAGCCACTCACCCACGTCTCCGGATCGCAGCGGCGAGCGGTGCCTATAGCGAGGCTGGTTTGGGGCGGCAAGGGTGCAGTAACGGCTTTGCCGGACTCGCCCTGCCGCAAATGCGACTCGCCCTGTCGTCCACACCCTTGCCCCGCCAAGAACAATGGATTCTGCAGGTGTGCGCTCGATTGCGCCAGGCGCGGAGCAAGGCTCGCTGTCGGCTGAAGAGGAAACCGAAGCCATGATTGCAGCGCATTTTCGCGCATTCCGGCCTGGTCCGGCGCTTCACTCCGCGCTGCTGGCTCTCTTGCTGTTCCTTCCGCAAGGCGCCCTCGCCGCCATGACCGAACCGCCCATCGATGGCGATCTGGCCAAACCGGCAATTGCCATACCTCCGGCAGAGGCGGCACCGGCATCCGCGGAAGCAAAGCCCGGCATAACGCTTACGCCGGACCCGGCGCCAGAGGCCGCAGAATCGCCGCGGCCTGCAGAAGATGCTCCGCCCAGCGGCCTTGCCGCCAGAAGTCCGGACGACGCCGGTCCCGGAGCCGCTGCCGCCACGACTGCAAGTGCGGCCGTCGCCAAGGCTCCGGCCGCCAGCGACGGCTCGACCTGGCAAAAGGACGACTTGATCGGCGCGGCGCAGGGCGTGTTCGGCAAGGGGGCTTCGGGTCTGGCCGAAATGATCGAAGACCTGCTCAGCAAACAGGGCGAGCCCAACGCTTATATTGTCGGCCGCGAAGGCGGCGGGGCGCTGGTTTTCGGGCTCCGGTATGGCTCGGGCACACTCTATCACAAGATCGAAGGGCAGCGGCCGGTCTACTGGACCGGGCCCTCGCTGGGTCTGGACTTTGGCGCCAATGCCGCGAGCACCTTTGTGCTCGTCTATAATCTCTACGATACCGAGGAACTCTACAGCCGGTTCGGCGCCGGCGAAGGGCAAGCCTATCTGATTGGCGGATTTCACGTCAGCTACTTGCGCCAGGGGGACAAGGTGCTGATCCCGGTGCGGTCGGGCGCGGGCCTCAGGCTGGGACTCAATGCCGGCTACATGAAATTCTCGCACAAGCAGAACTGGCTGCCGTTCTAGGGCCAGGACCTAGACCCATACGCCATTGACGAAGATCCTGGCTGCAACCCGGCAAGGATCTATCCTCGGGCTGGAATCGTAGAGATCTCGCGTGGCTATCAGCACATTTCCGGCAAGCGGCTCGTCGAATTCCAGACCGCAATGCCCGCCATGGCACCAGGCGACGCGGGCGAAGGCTTCGAAGCCCGACCAGCACAGGACTGTCTCGCTGCCGGGCCGGATGAATCCGTCGATCGCGACACGCGCGCCGGTGAATGAAAGGTCGAACATAGTCACGTTGAAATTGTCGGTGAGAGTCATCAATTTTGCGGGAAGCCGGGCGCGCAAGCGGCTGTTTCGGCGTCTGCCGCCGGGCTTGTTGCGATCCGGAGCGATCTGGCTTCCCATGGCGAGCAAAATAGGCCAACATCGACAACACCGACCTTAGCCCTGCCTAGGCATTTTCCCTAGGTAACACGCCCTTCTTCCGGGGCTGGCATGGGCACGAACAGCCGCATCAGGATCAGCGTCACAAGCATGAATCCCGCCGCGCAATGAAGCGCGAACGGCAAGTCGCTCCAATCGGCCATGGCGCCCCAGACCCACGATCCCAGCGCCATGCCGCCAAAGGTTATCGCCTGATAGATCGACAGGCAGCGGCCGAGAATGTGATCGGGCGAGCGCATCTGCATGGCGATGTTGACCGTGGTCAGCCCGGCCACCCAGCCCGCTCCGGCAATCAGCGTCGCCGGCAGGGCCGCGGTCATGCTGTGGACGCTCGCCAGCACCATTTGCGCCACAACATAGGCCAGCGTTGCCGCGGTGAGGATCATTTCGGTGCCGAAACGGCGTCTGGCCGGTCCGATCACCAGCGCCATGAGGATCGAGCCGATGCCGAACATGCCTAGCAAGAGGCCGAATTCGATCTCGTCGCCATGCAGCTGGTTGCGAGCGATGGCGGGTAGCAGGGCCTGATAGGCAGCTACTCCGAAACCCAGCACCAGGCCGCGCGCCAGGATGCGGCGGATGGGTGAGGATGTGGCGCAGAAGACCATGCCCTGGCCAATGGCGGGGAGCATCGGTCGGCGGTCAAACGAAGAGGCTTCCGGCCGCCACCGCAGCAGCACCACCACCAGCGCCGGTCGGCACACCGTGTTGATGGCGAAGGCGAGCGCGACGTTCCAAATCGAAATCAGCAAACCGCCAAGCGCCGGACCGACCGTGCGCGCAAGGTTGAACGAAATGGTGTTGAGCGAAATCGCCTGCGGCAAGTCCCGCATGCCCACTTGCTGGCGCACCGAAGCCTGCCAGGCCGGCGAGTTCAGCGCCGTGCCGATGCCAAGCGCCAGAGTCATCGCCAGCAGGCTCCAGGGCGAGATCAAGTCCAGCCAGGTAAGCACAGTCAGCAGGGCCGAGACGAGCAACATGCCGACCTGCGAAATCAGCATGATCCGCCGCCGGTCGAAATTGTCGGCAATGGCTCCGGCAAAGACGCCGAACAGCATGATCGGGAGCGTAGTCGACGCCTGCACCAGCGCGATCATCCGGTGCGAATCGGTCAGGCTGGTCATCAGCCAGGCAGCGCCAACCGATTGCATGGTCGCACCCAGGTTCGAAGCGAGATTGGCGATCCAGATCGCCCGGAACGCTGGATAGCGGAACGGCGCGAGCGAACCGCCGGGTTCGAACGCGCTCCCGCTCTCTTGCTCCATAGGGGAATCCGCTTCTGCCATGGCCACGGCGGTTAGGAGGCTGCCCGGCGCGCCGCAACCCCTCGAAAGTGCCGTTTGCATTGCGGTAACCCCAGCGCGCATAAGATCGGCCATGCTTCGCCCGATCTCGCCCTGCATCAGCATTTGCCGCATCGACCCGGCCACTGGCTGGTGCCTTGGCTGCAAACGTACGCTGGATGAAATTGCCGACTGGCCGATCCTCAATCCGCAGCGGCAGAGGCAAGTGCTGCTCCGGCTCAAAGACCGCGAATGGCCTGCGGATCAATAGAATCCCGATAGCTTGGAATGGTCCCAGCTGATTGTTCGGTAAGGCGTCAGGCGCAGAATTACCCGCTTGGCCAGCGATGCCTTCACTTGCTCGCTCATCGCTGAAGACATGGAGCCGGTCATTTCCGCATCGGCGCGAACTTTGGCCATGTTTGCCGCCACATCGTCCGGATCGCCGAGAATTTCAGCGTGGCAATAGAGGATGACCGACTTGAGTTCCGCATAGGCGCCGCCGCTTTCCACCAGCAGCGTGGCACGCGGATCGCGTTCCAGATTCTTGACTTTCTGGCTCTTGCGAAACGTGACAATCACGATCCTGCCTTGTTCATCTACTCCGTAATTCATCGGTATGGGATGGGGCATGCCATCCTGCCCGATGGTTACGATAATGATGCGCCGCTGCCCGGCGAGATAGGCCGCCACTTCTTCCGGCGACATGGCGATCAGTTCGCGACGAGAAGGCATTCCCTGATTCCCCTTATCCGCCCCATTGCGCCGTATGCGGATCGCCGCCGTTTACCAGCCGCCGGAGCGACACGCGAGCAAGGCGTTCCACTTCCACTTTGCGCCGGGCTGCCGCCATGCCCAGCAGAGGCGCCGGCCGCAGGATTTCGCCATCGTATCCGTCGGCGACAATCACGCCGCAACGCCCCGGCAGGAAAGCCTCGGTCTCAAGCGGCGCCCGGTCAAGCTCCGGCGGCAGGCCCCAGTAGAAGCGGTCGCAATAGTCCAGATAGTCGGTCCATTTGCCATCGCCCATAAGGTCTGCACGGCTGACCTTGATTTCGACGATCACTACCTGTCCTTTGGCGTCGATCCCCATAAGGTCCGCCCGGCGGCCCGTACGCAGCGGCATTTCGGGAAGACACCAAATGCCATTTCGGGCAAACAGCCTGCCAATGCCGCGTGCCACGGCCAGCGCCGCACGCTCTTCGGAAGTGGCTGATACGGGAGAATCAGTCCGGCTCATGCCCCCGTTTTAGGAACATATCAAGAACTGACAAGCCATTTCAGGCGCTGCGAAGCGACCGGCGTGCTCCGGGAGGGGGCGAAAGCGCGAGCAGGGCCTTTCGCGCCGCCTGAAATTCCTGCCACAAGGCCATGGCCGCAGCAGACGGATCGCCGCCTCGCGCATGCACAGCCAGCAGTGCGGAAATTCCCGGCTCCATGATCGCGCCCAGATCCTCGACGCCTTGTTCGGCCAATTGCTGACGCCAGCCGCCGGCATCGCGGACAATCATCGGAAAGGCGCGAGTCTCGGCATCCATCGGCTCGGGCGCGATACCGGCAAGCGCCGCGACTTCTGCCGCCGCATCGTGCAGCCCCGACCATTTCATGCTCATGGCGCTGGAACCGGCCTGGCCGAACTGAGCGCGGCCCGCGCCCGCCCAGCCTCCGGCCGGGGTGCCCTTTGGTTCGAATCCGGATCGCTGCATGTCCATGACCCGCGATACTACTGCCTTGCCGTAACCAATTTGCTAATCCCGCCGCCTGCTTTTGTGGCAAGACTAGCCAGCGCGGCGCAAAGACCGCATGATGGGCAAATAACGGCCTGCGGCCAGACAGGGAGAGGCAGATGGCCCAAGGGGGGCAGTTTCTAGCGCGCGACGAATGGCGCAGCCATGGCATGGTCGCCGTCACCTCGATGGCCGGCATCGCGTTATGTTCCAGTCACGGCTACACGATCGGCGTGATGATCGCGCCCTTGGAAGACGAATTCCACTGGTCGCGCGCGGGCATTACCGGCGGCCTGCTGATCATTTCGACGCTTGCGGTTTTCCTCGCTCCGGCGGCTGGCAGGCTTGCCGACAGCATTGGTCCCCGCAAGGTGGCGCTGGCCGGAGTGCCGCTGTTCTGTCTCGCCTTCGGCATGCTGTCGCTGGCGACAAGCAACATCTGGTCGTGGTGGGCACTCTGGCTGCTGCTGACGTTCGGCAACATGGCGATCCTGCCGACGATCTGGGCCGCCTCGATAAACACTCATTTCGACAGGAATCGCGGCAAGGCCCTGGCCCTGGCCATGTGCGGCACCGGGCTGGCGTCTTTCATCCTGCCGCGCGTGACGCCCCGGCTGATCGAGGCCCATGGCTGGCGCTGGTCCTATGTAGCGATTGCCCTTGCGGGCTTCCTCATCGTCTATCCGCTGACTCTGGCCTATTTTCGCTCGGCCGGCGAGAAACGGGGCGAAAGGCCTGCCGCACCACCGCGCAAGGTGCTGTCCGGCGATCTGAAATCGTCGCGCTACCTCAAGCTGCTAGGCGCTTCGACCTTCTTTTCGGTAACGATCTGCGCGCTCACCACCAATGCCGCGCCCTTGATGCGCGGCTTCGGCTACACGCCTATCGAGGCCGGTGACATCGCCTCGTGGATGGGGTTCGGGTCGATCATCGGCCGCTTGCTGGGCGGCGTGCTGCTCGACCGGTTCGACGCCAAACGAGTCGCTGCAATCAGTGTGATGGCCCCGGTGATAACAGCCCTGCTGCTGCTGGCCGCTGGCGACAGCCATGCGGTCGCCGTCACTGCCATGCTTATACTTGGCCTTGCCATCGGAACCGAAGTCGATTGCTGCTCCTACCTCGTCGCCCGGCATTTCGGCACTGGCAATTTCGGCTCGCTGTTCGGCACGATCAATGGCCTGATGCTGTTCGGCAATGGCATTGCCCCGTTCGCCGCGAACTATGTCTACGACATGACGCACAGCTATGCCCCGGTTCTCTGGGTGCAGCTTCCCGCCTGCCTGGCCTCGGCGGTGCTGTTTCTGATGCTGGGACGCTATCCGGATGAGGAACCGCGCAATGCCACAGCCTGAAAATCCCCGCTGGCGCCCCGCCGCACGCTCTGCTACCGGCCCTTTTCCGCATCGCTGGCGATACTGGCACCCGTAGCTCAGCTGGATAGAGCGCTGCCCTCCGAAGGCAGAGGTCACAGGTTCGAATCCTGTCGGGTGCGCCAGCTTTTCAAACACTTAGTGCTATCCAGGCTCATTCTTATGCAATGAGTATGGAAAATAGGGGTTGGATTGGGCCGCAATTTTGTCGGCACACAATTGCGGGTCCTACCTGCGAAACTTCGCCCACCCATGCGCTGAAGGACCGCAATTCTCGTTCTAGACATTCACTCGGGGATTCGACCCAGTCTGAAGTCCTACTCTTCGGTCTGACTCTCAATGGCTGGGATGTTGGACGAAAGGGACTGTCCGGAATCAGTAGCGAAGATGCGGTAAGCTGCCGCTCAAGGCACATCGGGGGAATGGCAGCTATTCTCTGAATGCGCCCAATTCCTGCCGTTCCGGATACGACAACCAAGCGGTCATTATCCGTAGATAATCGGATTCCATGAAAGCGGACCTGTTTTCTCCTCACGCGTTGTCAGCTTTTGGCTCACTGGCAGGGATTTATTGGCAGCCTCAAGGGGGCATTTCCCGTTGCCAAAGTAAAGGCAGCGGGCATCACATCGGTGCCATTCGGGGGAGTGGATAGCTGCCTGTAAGCAATCGCGTCATTACCCCATTCTGCGCGATGGACATGACCGCTGAGCAACTCGTCAATCACCAGCAGTAGGCTAGGAGCATGGCCCTTGCTCGCTTAACATAAGTAGTGGTAGCTTCATATTTGCGTTCACCGGCGGCGATTCACTGACCGTCTGGTGGAGACCGGAGCGGATGAATGAAGGAAATCTCAGGAATAACCGCCTTCATCACCGGCGGCGCGAGCGGCATCGGCCTTGGCATAGGCAAGGCCCTGGCCCGGCATGGCGCGCAGGTCATGCTGAGCGACATCGACTCCACGACCCTTGAAAAGGCGGCGCAGGACTTCCCCGGCGAAGCCGGCACGGTCGTGCTCGACGTGCGCGACAGGAAGCAGTGGAGCGATGCGCGCGCGGCGACCGAGGCGCGGTTCGGCCCGGTCGGGATCCTCGTAAACAACGCCGGGATCATGAACGAGGGCACCAGCGCCAACTACAAGGAGCATAGCCTGGTAACCCAGTCGGCAGACAGCTTCGACCGGATGATCGCGATCAACCTCACCGGCGTGTTCAACGGCATCCACGAGTTCGGCCCCGGCATGGCCGAGCGCGGCGAGGGGCACATCGTCAACACTTCCTCCTCGCAGGGGCTGATCTCCTGCGGCGGTGTCGGCGCCTATTGCGCGGCCAAGTTCGGCGTGGTCGGCATGTCGGAAGCGCTGCAGCAGGAACTGGCGCACCGGGGGGTCGGCGTATCGGTGCTTTGCCCCGGCGTGACCCAGACCAACCTGCCCAACAGCACCGCCCGCCTGGTCGGCCTGCCCGAGATCGAGATGCCGGAAGGCTTTGGCATGTCGACCGACATTGTCGGGCAACAGGTGGTCGATGCCATTCTCGCCAATGAGCTCTACATCATCACCCACGGCGAATATGTGGTGCCGATCGCCCAGCGCCATGCGCGCATCATGGCGGCGGCGGCCAGGATGCCGGTTTCGCCGATCTATAACCCCCATGCGCCGCTGCCCGGCACCCCGGAATTCGCGGAATTCGTCGCCCACGGCGGCAAACCGGCCGGAGAGGGCTGATGAAGGCAGCCATCTGCTATGGCTCGGGCCAGCCGCTGGTTTTCGAGGAACGGCCGGACCCTGCGCCGCTCGCCGGGCAGGTCATCGTCGAAGTCGAACGCTGCGGCCTGTGCGGCAGCGAATTGCACATCAACGAAGGGCCGCCGCGCAGCTTTCCTCAGGGCCTGGTCATGGGCCACGAATTCGCGGGCCGGATTGCCGCGCTGGGTCGCGACGTGTCAGGGTTTGCCCTGGGCCAGCGGGTCGCGGCTTTCCCGGCTATTGGCTGCGGCAAGTGCGAGGCCTGCGCGGTGGGTAACTGGATCCTGTGCCCTGGCGCGGAGCGGATCACAGGCGGTTTCGGCCAATATGTCGCCATCCCGGCAGCAGCAGCAGTCCCGCTCGATGACAGCCTTTCCGCCGCCGATGGCGCACTGGTCGAACCGCTGACTGTGTCGCTCTACGGCGTCGCCATGGCCGCAATGCAGCCGGGCGACAGGGTGCTGGTGCTGGGCGCGGGGACGATCGCGCTGACCGCGATCTACTGGGCGCGGCGGCTGGGCGCTGGGCGCATCGCCGCCATGTCGCGCTCACCGCGCCGGGCGGAGCTCGCCCTGACCATGGGCGCCGACGCCTTTGTTTCCTATGGCGAGGACGAAGTGGCCGAAGCGGCAGAGGCGCTGGGCGGCCCAGCCGATCACGTCTTCGAATGTGTCGGAGTGGAAGGCATGCTGGCCAAGGCTGTCGGCCACGCGCGGATGATGGGCAAGGTCCATTCGCTTGGCCTGTGCATGACGCCCGATGCGCTGGTGCCCATGCTCGCGGGGATCAGGGGGGTCACGCTTTCCTTCCCTACCGGCTATTCGATGAAGGATTTCGCCTTCGTCGCAGACACGATGCTGAAAGGCCATGTCGATCCCAAGATCATGATCAGCAAGACCATCGGCCTGGAAGCGTTTCCGGCCACGTTCGAACGGCTGCTGGAAAACAACACCGAAAACAAGCTGCAAGTCGCGCCGGCGGCCTGACCGCACCAATTTGGGAGAATGCCCCGATGTCGAAATACCCGCACCTGCTGTCAACCGGCAAGATCGGCAATCTGGAGATCCGCAACCGCCTGGTCCAGACGGCGATGGGCACCAACCTCTCCGAAGTGGGCGGCTTCGTCGGCGAAGACCTGCTCGCCTATCACGAGGCGCGGGCGCGCGGCGGGGTCGGCCTGATCATTACCGAGGCGATCGCGGTCGGCCTGCCCTATGGCAAAGCGCTGCGCCACCAGCTGGGCGTCTCGGACGACAAATTCATCCCCGGCCTCGCAAAACTGGCGCAGGCCGTGCAGAAACATGGCGCGAAGATCAGCCTGCAGCTGCACTTCGCCGGAGTCATGGCCGGGGCCGAGATGGCTGAGGGCCGCCCGGTCTGGGTGCCCTCCGTGCCTCTGCCTCCCACTGGCCCGGGCTTTGGCGGCGCGCTGTTTCCCGAGGAAGTGGCCAAGACCCAGGCCGCCGAGATCAAGTCCGTGTCCTTCAAGGTGATGGAACAGGCCGACATCGACCAGGTCGTCGAATGGTTCGCCGCCGGGGCGGAAAGGGCCAAACGCGCCGGCTTCGACGCAGTCGAGATCCATGGCGGGCATGGTTACATCATCTCCGGCTTCTGCTCGCGCGCCAGCAACCGGCGCACCGACGGCTATGGCGGATCGATCGAGAACCGGGGCCGTCTGCTGCGCGAAGTGACCACGGCGGTGCGCGAGCGGGCCGGGCCGGACTTCCCGGTGTGGATCAAGCTCGACAGCGAGGAGTTCTTCCTCAAGGACGGCCTCACCATCGAGGAAAGCTGCGAGTTCGCCAAAATGGCCGAGGCCTGCGGCGCGCAGGCGATCACGGTGACCGCCACCCACGACTATGGCCAGGCCCGCGCCCTGTTCAGCTCCTACCTGCCGCACCAGCCAGGCAAGCTGATCCCCAATGCGGCGGCGATCCGGGCCTCGGTCAACATTCCGGTCATCACCGTCGGCCGCATCGATCCTGAGGTTGCGGACAAGGCGATCGCCGAAGGCAAGTTCGACTTCATGGCCATGGGCCGCAAGCAGCTCGCCGACCCGGACTTTGCCAACAACCTCGCCTTGGGCGGCAAGGAGCGGGTACGCCCCTGCATCTACTGCTACACCTGCCTCAGCCAGGCCATGGTGACCGAGGGGCTGCGCTGCTCGGTCAACGCCGACCTCGGCTATGAGACCGCCAACCTAATGGCTCCGACGAAGCAGCCAAAGACTGTCGTGGTCGTCGGCGGCGGCCCGGGCGGCATGGAGGCGGCGCGGCGGCTGACCCTTCGAGGCCACCGGGTGATCCTGCTCGAAAGCGGCGACCAGCTCGGCGGCACGGCGCGCATCGCCGCCATCGCCTATGCGCCCAATGGCGATTTCGTCGAGTGGCTCAAGGCACGGCTGGAGGAGCTGCAGGTTGAAGTGCGCCTCGGCACCCTCGCCACGGTGGATTCGATCCGCGCGCTCAATCCCGATGCCGTGGTGGTGGCGACCGGCGCCATCCGCCGCGCCCCGCCGGTCGAGGGCAAGGACCAGCCGCACGTCCACGACGGCATGTCTCTGCGCGCCATGCTGCTCGGCGAGGAGGAAGCCGGCACCGCCAGCAAGGCGACGCTGGTGCAGAAGGTGGCGCTGGGCGCCGCGCGCAAGCTCGGCATCACCGACAGCCCGGAGGCTGTGCGGCAGGCGACCAAGCTGTGGATGCCGGTGGGCGACCATGTCGTCATCATCGGCGGCGAACTGGTCGGCCTCGAACTGGCCGAATTCCTGCACGAGCGCGGCCGCAAGGTGACGGTGATCGAGGAAGAGCCGCAGATGGGCCGGGGTCTCTCCCCCGCCCGCCGCGCCGTGCTGATCGACGAGCTGCTGCACGAGGGCCTGGCCCTGCACACTGGCGTTTCCGGCATCAGCATCGGCGAGAAGACCGTCCGCTTTACCACGCCCGACGGCACTGCGCACGAGGCCAGGTCCGACACGGTGATCATCGCCAAGGGCGCCGAGGCCAACACCGGGCTCTACGATGAGCTCAAGGCGGCAGGCATCGACGCGCACATGGTCGGCGACTGCCAGGGAGTCGGCTACATCATCGGCGCGGTGCGCAACGCCGCAGACGTCGCCGCAGTCATCTGAGAGGGAGAAAGACATGACCGAGCGCAATTCGGCGGAAGGCGTCGCCCTCGTTACCGGCGCGACCGGCGGAATGGGCGCGGCCTCGTCCCGGGCGCTGGCGGAGGCCGGCTACGAGGAACTGCTGCTCTGCGATATCGACCCGGCGCGGCTGGAGGAG
Source organism: Novosphingobium sp. (assembly GCA_050248535.1). Classification (GTDB taxonomy): domain Bacteria; phylum Pseudomonadota; class Alphaproteobacteria; order Sphingomonadales; family Sphingomonadaceae; genus Novosphingobium. The sequence continues at coordinate 14,883 of JBFWSE010000031.1, read as the reverse complement.
CTGGCCGGCGAATTGCGCGCGGGCGGCTCCAAGGTCGATGTCGTGGCCGGCAGCGTGGCCGATCCGACCTTCCCGGCCGAAGTGGTCAAGGCGCTCGGCGAACGTGGCATCGCCGCCGTGGTCCACACAGCCGGCGTCGGCCCGCGCGGCGGTTCGGTCGAGGCGATTCTCGACATCAACCTCGGCGGCACCATCCGGCTGATCGACGCGATCCGCGACCACATGGCGCAGGGCTCCGCCGCCGTGCTGATCGCCTCCAACTCGGGCTATTTCCCGCTGCCTCCGCAAGCCACGGCTGAAGCGGCCAAGGCGATGTGCACCGATGACGTTTCGGCCCTGGCGCGCCATTGTCCTGATGGCGTGGTCGCCTATCCGCTGTCGAAATACGGGGTAAAGAAGCTGGTCGAGCGGGAGGCCAAGGCCTTCGGCGCAAGAGGCGCGCGGATCAATTCGATTTCGCCGGGCGCGACCGACACGGCCATGGTCGCCAGCGAAAGGGAATTCTCGCCGCAGCTCGACGCGATGCTTGCGGCCCAGCCGATCCCGCGCATGGCCCAGCCGGAGGAAATGGCCTCGGCCGCCCTGTTCCTGCTCTCGCCGGGCGCAAGTTTCATCACTGCGACCGACGTGCTCGTCGATGGCGGCATGGTCAACAGCCTTCTGGGATAGTGGCATGAACGATCTCGCCAACAGTTTCCAGAAGCCCTTCAGCGACGAGCTGAAGGCGCTCGGCACCGATCCGATCCCCGCGGCGCCCTATTACGACCCTGCGTGGTTCGAACTGGAAAAGCAGGCGATCTTCCGCCGCACTTGGCTCAATGTCGGCCATGTCTGCGAGCTGCCCGAGCCGAACAGCTTTATCGTCCGCGAGCTGGAATTCGCCCGCTCTTCAATCATCATCGCGCGCGGCAAGGATGGCGAGATCCGGGCCTTCCGCAATGTCTGCACCCATCGCGGAACGCAGCTGACCGGCGCAACCGAAGGCAGACAGGCGACCTTCAGCTGTCCCTATCACATGTGGACCTTCGGCAGCGACGGCAAGTTCCTCTCCGCGCCCGATTTCGAGCGCTTCTACATCGGCGATAAGTCGAAGTGCGACCTGCCCAGGGTCTCGGTCGACACCTGCGCCGGCCTGATCTTCATCAACCTCGATCCCAATCCGAAGCAGGGCCTGGCGGAATTCCTCGGCCCCATGTGCGAGATGATCTCGACCCTGCCGATCGGACGTTCGACCACCTTCGATGAATACGTCTACGATATCGACGCCAACTGGAAGGTGGCCTTCGACAACTTCCAGGAAAACTACCACCTGCGCTTCGTCCACCGCCGGACCAACGGCGCCCCGCCGCTCGACTCAAGGCCGAACCCTTTCAACTACCCCACCTCTTACGATGTCTTCGGTCCGCACCGCATGGACACCAGCCCGGGCGGCGAAGTCCCCGGCATGGAGAGCAAACCCCTGCTCGGCTTCCTGATGGGCAAGATGGGCGAGCAGCTGGTGGCCGACGGCCTGCTGGGCGGGCCCTACGACCGGGACTACTTCATCTTTTTCCCGAACCTCTACGTGTTCGGCAATCCCAGCATGCATTTCACGCATATGATCCTGCCGCTGTCGGCCGGAAAATCGCGCGGGGTCTTCCGGTTCTACTGGATCGGCGACGATCGCACGGCGCGCGAGCGGCTGGCTCGCGAACTGGCGCTTAGCTTCGCCCGCGAGATCCATGTCGAGGATTGCGAGCCGCTGGAATCCGCCCAGCGCGGCATCGGCTGCGGGGCGATCGAGGCGTTCCATTTCCAGGAGCAGGAGATCAACTGCCGGCACCTGCTATCGGCAGTCCGTGACGCAGTGCGGGAATACGCAGAAGCGCAGGAAGAAGGGCATTCGTGATGGCGCAATCCGCCCTGCCCGCGGCATTCGCTGCGCTCGAACCCTATGCCGCTTACTGGGCCGCCCCGAGCCTGTCGGAGCGCGACACCCGCAGGCTCGAAAGCACCGAGGAGCAGCGGCTGTCCTTCTATGCCGCGGCGAAGGACCGCGCCCCGGCCATGCTGGAATACCTCGATGGCAAACCCTTCAGCGCCTATAACGATGCCGATCACCGCCTCATGGACCTGATGCTGTCGCTGATCCATCTCAGCCTTGCCGTGGAAGTTGAAGGCGGTGAGGAGCACCTGCATGCTCGCGGAGCATGGAAGATGCCGATCGTCCGCGAACGGGCCGGCGCCCGAAAGCTTGCCGCAAGGGAATGACCGCCTAAGCGCCGGGATTGATATCCGCGCCCTTCATGATGAAGTCAAGGACGGCTGCGCGGATCTGCTCTTCACTGGCGATCCCCTTGGGGAACAGCCAGTCGCCGAACAACACGCAGGCCAGCAGCGAGCCAAACGAAATCCGCGCGACGAGCTTGCCGTCGGAGTCGGAGCGCCCATCCAGACGCGAGTCTGCGAAGGCCGACATCTTGTCGAGGAATTCCTGCAGGCCGCTGAGCCCATCCATCCCCTCGACCCCATGCTTATCGAAGGCCTCGTGCAGGATCAGCGACATGAACATGCGCGAGTTCTTGCGGAGGAAATCCTGCTGCTCGCCGATATACTCGATCGCCTGCTCAGCCCACTTGGAGGGATCATCCTGATCGAAGACGTGCTCCTTTACGAAACGCGTGTAATGCCTGTCGAGGTTCTCGAAGATGGCGCGCTGGAAAAGATTGGCTTTCGACCCGAAATACTTGAACAGCAAGGGCTCCACCACGCCGGCCCGCTGCGCTATCGCTGCCGTGCGCGCGCCGGCATAGCCGTTCCGGGCGAACTCCTCGACCGCCGCATCGACCAGCTTTTCGTGAAGCTCCTCGGGCTTGCGCCGCGGCCGCCGCTTGACTGGCGCTTTCATGAGCGATTTTGCCCCAGACGGCTTCGCCATTCGTTTTCTTCCTGACAAGTACGCAATAGATCGGACAGGCAACGGCTAGCCGATCTTTGGGCGCGTGGCGATCATCGCACATCGATGGCACCCGGACGACAGATAGCCGCGCGATGCGCCGCGACACCTACCTTTGCGGAGTGTCCAACCAAGCAGTCAATCGTTGCTCTGGATCTGTCGACCTGAACGAATGGCGATTTCCGCCAAACGGCACCTGGAAGGAGACGTTTGGAATGCCCTCCTCGTGAATGAAGAGGGCAGGTTCTTCCGCGAAATCTGGCCACCAACTCGCAGGGGGACGACCCGCGATCGCCTGCTTGCCGTTTTCAGGGCGCGCGCCATCACCGTGGTCAGGCACAATGCTCGAACGAAGGGCGCAGCCTCCACGTCGATCTTGTCAAGCAGCTTCCGGCACTGACTGCGATCAAGGTACAGGATACGCCTGCCATCCGCATTCGCCACTGCCTTCAACGCTTCCTGCCATGCTGCCTCACTATTGGGGGCACCCGGCGATAGGATTTTGGCCAGCGCCGCCTGGAAAACCGCCACATCGCGGTTGACGGTCGAAGCAGCGCGCGCACGGTGGACCGGCTCGCCCTTCTTGCTGCGGCTCACCAATGCGGGTTGCGCCTCCAGCCGTTCCCGCCATTCTTTGACGTGGCGGCGTCGCAGCTTGTCCAGCTTCACCTTGGCAATCGAATCGGCATACACGTAGCGCTGGAAGCGGGCCTCCGCTTCGGGGCGCGTCTTGGCGTATTCCTCGCAGGCTTCCGCAACGGTTTCGATCTTGGTTCGGACCTCGCCTCCGGATTCAACCAGTTCCGCGAGCTTCTCGGCTTCCTTCTTGGCGGCCCCGAACATTTCGTTGCCTGGGAGCGTCCCAAAGTCGCCAAGGGACTTCACACGATACTTGCGAGAGTCCTCGTCATATGCACGGCCAATCCACGTTCCCTTGCCTCCCCGCTTTGAAGGCCGGAAGCCTAGATAGCATCCGGCCCGAAGCTGCTGCCAATACGGCTCTTGTCGCGGCTTTAGTTCGCCACGCTCACCAACCTTGCTCAGGTCCATCTTGCGCTGCTTCCGTTTGTCCACCATAGCCATGCCAGAACGCTCTTTTCGTTTCGTATGGAACACGTATGGAAAACAGAGGTTTTCCTGTGCATCAACGTCCATGAATGTATAAAATCTCCGCCCTCTGAAGGCAGAGGTCACAGGTTCGAATCCTTTCGGGTGCACCAGAATTTCCTCTGTCCAGCCCGCAGCCGGGAGAAGCGAGCATGGTCCGGGACAATCCACTGCGCGCGCTGCGCTATCTTCACACGATCCATGCCGCGCCCGAGTGCGAAAGACTGCGGCATATCTACCAGCACGTGTTTGGCGGGATCGTGTTTCACGAAAGCTACTATCCGCCAGAGGATCGCGACGCGGCTTTGCTCTATGTCGCCGATCACATGATCGAGGTCATGTCGCCGCGCGATCCGGACAACATGGACTTCATGTATGCGCGCTATGTCCGCAAGGCCGGACCAAGCTGGCATTCGATCTCCTTCCGTGTCGCCGATTGCAAAGCGGCGCGAGCGCATTGCGAGGCCAATGGCATTTTACTCAACACCACAGGACCGGGCCTGATTTTTGTTCACCCCAAGAGCACCGGGGGGATCATCATGGAACTGACCGACCACCGGATGCCCAACGACCCCTGGGACCTGCCCAACTGGCGGCGCGACTGGGCGGCGGGGCGGGCGGACCGACCTCATGCGATCGACCACATCGTATGTGCGCCGCGCGATCCAGCCGCAGCGGTCGCCTTCCTTGTCGAGGCGCTGGGGGGCAAGGCGGACAGGTCCTATGCCATCGAATGGCCGCAGCGGGCGACCGCAACGCCGGTTCGGATCGCGGACGCCACACTCGTGGTCCTCGATCCCGCCGATCGTGAAATCGGTCCACTTGTCGAATTCGCCAGGGGGCCCAATGCCGGCGTCTATGCATTAGCGTGGAAGTTCGCCGATCCCTCCGCGGGAGCAGAGTGGTTCGCCGACAACGGGATTGCAGTGTCCGCCGTGCATGGCAGCGATGCCTATGGCCACGAAGCGCAGCTCGACGGGGCACGGCACTGGTTCGTCGCCGCCTGATGCCATGACCGGCTTTCTTTTCACCTTCATCGCCGTGCTGCTCGCCGGGATTGGCGCACGCGACCAGATCACCGTGGCGACACTTGCCGCGAGAATTGGCCAAAGGCCCGCGCTGCTGGCGCTCGCCATCGCGCTGAGCCTGGCCACGGCAGCCTTCGCCGCCTGGGTCTCCCTGGAAATCGCACCCATGCTCAACAGCAGGGCGCGGGGACTGTTCGCGGCCATTGCCCTGGGCCTGGGCGGCCTCGAATCGCTGCTGCTGTCGCCCGGTCGCAAACCCGAGGAGCCAACCCGGTCGCTGGCGGCAACCGGCCTGGTATTGCTGGCCCACCAGCTGACCGACGCATCCAGGTTCCTCATTTTCGGCCTCGCCGTCGCCACCGGCGCGGCTCTTCCGGCCGGCGCAGGCGGAGCGATCGCCGGGGCCATCATGCTGGGTGCGGCCTGGGCGGCGCCCGAGCTTTTCGAATGGCAGAGGCTGAAGCCAGTGCGTCGCGGGACCGGCGGTTTGCTAGTGCTCACAGCAATTGTCGTCGGCTACCGGGCGTTGGCCTGATCGCTATCCCCTCCCCGCCCACGGCCATAGCTGTTATGCACCCGGCATGACCAAATTGCGCGTGATCGAAGGGGCGGACGATTCCGCCATTGCCGACTGGCTCGAAGCACGCCTCAGCCCCGGCCTGTCGCCCGGCGCGGCGGCCATTGCCGTGCCAGGAGGATCGACGCCATTCCCCATTCTCGCTGCCCTCGCCGGGCGCAAGCTCGCCTGGTCGCGCCTGTCGGTATGGCCGACCGACGATCGACTGGTGCCGCTTTCCCACCCGGCGAGCAATGCGGGTCGCATCGCGGCCATCCTGGAACCGCCGGGAGCGCAATGTGTGCCGCTGGAACCTGGTGCCCGCCCGCCGCATTTCGCCCTCACCTGGCTCGGTATGGGCGCCGATGGGCATGTGGCCTCGCTGTTTCCTTCGTCCGATCCCGACCCCGCCGATCCCCTTCCGGTTCGCCAGCTCACGCCCGATCCCTTGCCTCCCGAAGCGCCATTCGCACGGCTCACTCTGACCATCCCGGCGCTGCTGGACAGCGACGAACTGCTGTTCGTCATACGCGGCGAAGAAAAGCGCCGCCTGTTCGAAGCGGCCGCAAGGGGCGAGAACGACCTGCCGGTCGCCCGCCTGCTGGCGCGGGCCGCGCAGCCGGTCACATGCTTCGTCTGATCCCCCCGCCCGCGCACCGGGCTGCCTTCCGCATCGCGCATCGCCTGCGGCTGCAATGGTGGCGCATCAGGCGGCCGCGGCTGGCCGGGTGCCGGGTGCTGGCGTTCGATGCGGAAGGACGCCTGCTGCTGGTGCGGCATTCCTACGGGTCGGGCAAATGGATGCCACCGGGCGGTGGGCTTTCCCGGGGAGAGGATGCGATCGCGGCGGCGGCGCGCGAGTTGATGGAAGAAACGCAGTGCCGGCTTGAATCCGCCGTGCTCTTGGCATTGTCCAGTGAGCAGGTCGGCTCGGCCAGCAATGAAGTTCATATCGTCTGCGGGCATACGGCAGACACCCCCTATCCGGATTGTCGCGAAGTTATCGAGGCACGTTTTTTCGACGTGCAGGCTCTGCCCGAACACATGCCCAACCTGTTCCGCGAGCGTCTCCCCGGCTGGATCATAGCAGCGAGAGCTGGGCATCGTCCGGGTGAGGACGCTCCTCCTTCGAGCCTTCCAGCGCCGACAGAGTAAGCCCCATCAGCCGCACCGGCTGCGGCAGGGGCAGCACGCTTTCGAGCAATTCGCGCCCGAGACCGACGAATTCGTCCTTGTCCCGCACGGCATGCGGCAGCGACTTCGCCTTCGTGTGATTGGTGAAATCGGCCAGCTTGAGCTTGAGCGTAACCGTGCGCCCCCTGACATCGCCTTTCTCAATCGCCGCCCAGACGATCTCGCCGACATTGTCGAGCGCCTCGCGCAACGCCGCGCCTGTCGACAGGTCCTTGTCGAACGTCCGTTCGGCGCCCAGCGACTTGCGCGGCCGGCTGGCATCGACGCGCCTGAGGTCTATCGCCCGGGCGGCGCGGTAGAGGTAGTCCGCCTGGGCGCCGAAATGTTCGCGCAGGAAGGCGATGTCCCTGGCCCGCAGATCGGCGCCGGTCTCGATCCCCATCCGCGCCATCTTCTCGGCGCCGCGCGGACCGATGCCGTGGAACCGGCGCACCGGCAAAGTGGCGACGAATGCCGCCCCTTCGCCCGGGCGGATGACACAAAGTCCGTCCGGCTTGTTCTGGTCGCTGGCGATCTTGGCGAGGAATTTGTTGTAGGAAACGCCGGCGCTGGCGGTGAGCCCGGTTTCGGCGCGTATGCGCGCGCGGATCAGTTCTGCGATGCGCGTGGCCGAACCGATGCCGCGCAAGTCCTCGGTGACATCGAGATAGGCCTCGTCGAGCGAGAGTGGCTCGACATGTGGCGTATAGTCCCGGAAAATCGCCCTGATCTGGCGGGACACCTGGCGATAGACCTCGAAGCGCGCGCGGCGCCAGATGAGCTGCGGGCACAGCCGCATGGCCCGGACCGAAGGCATGGCGGAGCGCACGCCGAACGTGCGGGCTTCGTAACTTGCGGCCGTCACCACGCCGCGCTCGCCGGCATAGCCTACCGCGACCGGCTTGCCCCTGATCGCCGGATCGTCGCGCTGTTCGACGCTGGCATAGAAGGCATCCATATCGACATGGACGATCTTGCGCAGGCCGGGTGCATCATCTGCGAGTTCGTTTGGCTGGTCTGGTAGTGTCACGAGCACAGGATAGCGCGAACTGACAGACTGGCGAACCATATCGCGCTGGCCATTGCGAGAGGCTTACGCCATGGGCCGCGCCATGGCCAATCCAGCACCGCCCCTGCCCCACAAGATCGGCGAGCGCGAATTCGTCGCGATGATGGGCATGCTGCAGGCGCTGCAGGCTCTTGCGATCGACGCCATGCTCCCCGCCCTGGGGATCATGGCGCAGGATCTGGGTGTGGCCGATTCGAACCAGCGTCAGCTGGTAATCGGCGCGTTTCTCCTGGGCAGCGGCGTGGGTTCGCTATTGCCAGGCGCGCTGTCCGACCGGTTCGGGCGCAAACCGGTGCTGCTTGTCTGCATTGCCGCCTATTTTATCCTCTCGTTTGCCTGCGCGCTCGCCACCAGCCTCGACATGCTTGTCGCGCTGCGCTTTTTTCAGGCGGTCTTCTGCTCGGGCATGGCAGTGATCCCCGCCGCGATCATCCGCGACAGCCACGAGGGCGACCGCATGGCGCGGATGCAATCGCTGATCGGAGTGGTGTTCATGATTGTGCCAGTCCTGGCGCCGCTGCTGGGGCAGGCCGTATTGCTGTTCGCCAGCTGGCGCTGGATTTTCGGCGTGCTGGCATTTTTTTCCGCCCTGCTGATGATCTGGACAGCGCTGCGCCTTCCCGAGACGATGAAACCCGAGTTCCGCCAGCCGATCGCTCCCCGTACGATTGTCGCCAACATGGGCAGGGTTTTTGTCACCCGTGAGGCTATCGGCTACATCCTGGCCACGGCCTGTACTTCGGCCGTGTTGTTCGGCTTCATCAATTCGGCACAGCAGCTCATCGGCGAGCGCTTTCAGGCCGGACACGCCTTCGGTCTGGTTTTTGGCGCTATTGCCATGACCATGGCCTTCGCCAATTATGGCAATTCCCGCATCGTCATGAAATTCGGCGCGCGCCGGGTGAGCCACACCGGCCTGTTCGTCTATTTGTCGCTGGGCGCGGCGCAGCTGTACTTTGCCTGGGACGGCGAGGAAACACTGTGGCAATTCATGCCGCTGATGATGGCCACGTTCGGCATCATGTCCTTCATGACCGCCAATTTCACCGCCATCGCCATCCAACCCTTTGCGCGCACTGCCGGCGCTGCCGCATCGGTGCATGTGTTCCTGCGCATGGTGATCGGCGCCGTGTTGGGTGCGGGTATCGGGCAGGCTTATGATGGCACGGCAAGGCCATTGGCTGGTGCAATGCTACTGGCCGGGTTCTGTGTGCTAGCGCTCGTCTTGTTCAGCGAGCGCGGGAAGTTATTCGGCAGGAGCAATCTGCAGTAGCCTGAAGCAGGGCATTCCGCTCTGGCTCACACCAGCAGAAAGACCGCCGCTACGACTGTCATCACCAGAGTCGAAATCCACCCGCCGATGGCCAGCCCCCGCGAGACCGGCAGGCCGCCCATCACTTTCGGATTACGCGCGATAAGCATGGTCACTACCATCAGCGGGGGCGCCAGCAGGCCATTGACCACTGCCGTCCAGTAAAGCGCCTTCATCGGATCGATCGCCAGCAGATTGAGCCCAAAACCGCCCAGCGCAGCCAGCGCAATGACCGCGTAGAAGGCGCGGGCTTCGCGAGGCTTGCGATCCAGACCCTCGACCCAGCCGAAGGTCTCGCTCACCGCATAGGCGGCCGAACCCGCCAGCACCGGCACGGCAAGCATGCCGGTGCCGATGATGCCGAGCGCGAACAAGGCAAAGGCAAGATCGCCCGCAATCGGCCGCAAGGCCTGCGCCGCCTGCGCGGCGCTTTCGATATCGCTGACGCCATGGGCATGCAGCGTCGCCGCGGTAGCCACCATGATGAACAGCGCGACCAGGTGCGAAAAGCCCATGCCGACCAGCGTATCCGTGCGGATGCGGGCGAATTCGCGGCCGGAACGGCGAGGTGAGACCAGCAACGGCTTGAAGTGTCGCCGGTGCTGCTCCTCGACTTCCTGTCCCGCCTGCCAGAAAAACAGATAGGGGCTTATCGTCGTTCCAAACACCGCGACCAGCGCCATGGCGTGCGGCTTGTCGAATGTGAATTCGGGGACAAAAGTGCCGCGCAAAGCCTCTCCGATCGGCACACCGGCGAAAAACACTGCCCCGACATAGGCAAACAGCGACAGCGTCGACCATTTGAGAATGCCCGCATAGCGCCGGTAGGAAAGAAATATCTCGAGCAGCACGCTCACCGCGCCGAACAGGAAACTGTAGAGCAGAAAGGGCCCCGGAATCAGCAGGTCCAACGCCTCGGCCATGGCCCCCAGATCGGCGCCCAGGTTGATGACATTGGCGACCAGCAGCAAAAGCACTACGGTTTGCAGCAGCGGGCGCGGATAGTGCTTCCGCAAATTCCGGGCGATGCCGCAGCCGGTCGTCGCCCCGATGTGCGCACAGATAGTCTGGATCGAGGCGAGCAGCGGAAAACCGAAAAACATCGTCCAGCAGAGGCTGTAGCCGAACTGAGCGCCGACCTGGCTGTAGGTCCCTATGCCGCTGGGATCGTCATCCGCCGCGCCGGTAACCAGGCCCGGTCCAAGAACTTCGAAGAACGGCCGGCGGTGCTTCTTCGGCTTCTTCGATCCTGTCATCGCGCAGGATCCGGATTGAGCGCGTTGATTGCCGCGTGAACGCGCTGTTCGATCTCCGCGCGCGGCAGGCCGGGGGGGATCGGCGCACCGATCCTTATGGTTATGGTCCCGCGCCGCTTCCACAGGCGATGGTAGAGGGGGCCGCTATCCACCGCCAACGGCACGACGGGTAGAACCAAAAGCTTGTAAAGCCCGGCGAACCCCGCCTGCAACGGCGGACATTCGCCATGACGGACACGGGTTCCTTCGGGAAAAATGACCAGCGGCCGGCCCTGTTCCGAAAGGCTTTGCGCTGCCGCAATCATCTTGCGCAAGGCCTTCGCGCCCTGATCCCGTTCGACCGCAACGATGCCATACCTGTCGGCGACCCACCCCCAAAGCGGGATGCGCAGCAATTCCACTTTGGCGAATATGGCCGGATGGGCGAGCAGATTGGGCACATCCAGCGCCTCGAAAAAGCTTTCATGCTTGATCGCGGCGAGAATCTGGCCTTGCGGCAACTCGCCCTCGACCACGACGCGAATGCCGAGCAGCTTGCGGACACAACCCCGGTGAAACGCGCACCACAGGTGGGGAACAACATGCACCTTGCCCGGAGCAATGCCGCGCACCAGCACGGCGAGCACCAGCAACACCAGAGTGACGCCATAAAACACTGCATAAAAGGCAAGACTGCGCAGCACGTCGCCAGGCCTGACCGTCATCGCTAACCGCCCCAGGCGCGCGCCGCCCAGCGCGCGAGCAGCTTGTGGTATTCCACCACCAGCGTTTCGAACGAACTGTGCGAGCGGATGGCATCGGGCACCACCGTCACGCCCCTGGGCATGACCCGGGCCAATTCGTATCGGGCGCGGCGCATGTGCCAATCGTTGGTTATCAGCCGCACCGATTTGAACTTGTTGGCGGCAATCCAGCGCGCCGCCTCGTTGGCATTGCTGCGGGTATCGGTCGAATCGAAGCCAAGCGTGATGCAACATTGCATCAGTCCGGGTGCGACGTGGTACTCGGCGGCGAATTCGTGCGGCTTGACTTCGCGATCCACGCCCGAGACCAGCATTCGCCGCGCCCAGCCCTTGCTCAATGCCTCCAATCCGCGCCCGATCCGCCCGCCGCCGCCGGTCAGCACGATGACTCCGTCGGTCTTGCCGCCATCGCGGGGCATGGGCAGCGCGACGGCGAACCAGAGAAAGCCCAATAGCCAGGCCAGTACGGCCAGCGAGACAAGTCGTCTGAACATGCCTGGCCGCACCTAGACCATCCGCCGCAAGGCGCGCAGCACCGAAAAGCGCGCCGTCACCATGGCCAGCGCGGCGCCAGCCACAGGCACCAGGGCCAGCAGCAGCCAGTCGCTCCAGGCCAGCGTCCCGGCATCGACCAGACCTGCGCCCAGCGTGGCGAACCGCTTGCCGAGGAACAGCACCACAACCAGACCTGCCGCCAGCCCCACAGCGCCCCCCGCCGAGGCATCGATTCCGATCGAACGCTGAAACACCCGGGCGATCTGTTCGTCGGTGCCGCCCAGCAAGTGGACGATCTCGATCGTGCCGCGGTTGTTGCCAAGCGCGGTTCGTGCGGAAAGCAGCACTGCCGCCGCCATGGCGAAAGCCAGCAACGCCACCAGAGCAAAGGCCAGCCATTGCAGCGAACGGACAGCGCCAAAGACCGGACGGAGCCATTCCGATTGCGCGTCGACGCGCGCAGAGGGCGCCGCGGCCGTGAGGTCCGATTTCAGTTTCGCAAGCCGTTCCGGCGTCGCCGCACCGGAGAGGCGGGCATCGATCAGCGCCGGGACCGGAATGGCTTCCTCCACCTTGCCGTCGCTGCCGCCCAGCCATGGATCGATCAGGGCGTCGAGTTCGGCCTGGGGAACAGCCCGGGCCGAGGCCACGCCATTCGTCCGCCGCAACAGATCAAGCGCCGATTTCGCCTGTCTGTCCCTTGCGGCGGTATCGGGCTCGACGATCTGGACGGTAACGCCCCCGGCCAAGTCGGCGCTGGCCACGGAAATTGTCCGGGCAAGCGCCAGCCCCGCCGCAGCCGCAATCACCGTCAGAGCGACCATGATCGCAATCACCCAGGGCATCGGCCCCGACAACCGCGCCTGCGGAATCAGCTGAACCGGCCTCTCGCCCTTCAGTGCATTGCGCCACTGCGACATCCCTCTCATGGCGCGCCTCCACCGGCCGGCGATTGCCGCCTAGGCGGATAGCGCAGCGCTCCGGTCGGATCGAACAGCCGGCCCTTGTCGAGCCGCATAATCAGCGAATCCGGCACTTTTTGCAGCAAATGAACATCGTGAGTCGCCACCAGCACGGTGGTTCCCAGCCGGTTCAGCGCCTCGAACAGCCGCAACAGCTTGACCGCCATATCGGGATCGACGTTACCGGTAGGCTCGTCCGCGATGAGAATGGCGGGCCGGGAAATCACCGCCCGGGCAATGGCAACGCGCTGTTGCTCCCCGCCCGAAAGCGTGGCCGGCACGGCGTTCATGCGCTCAGTGAGGCCCACCCAGTCGAGCATGTCGCGCACCGGCTTGACGATATCCTTTTCCGCCGCGCCGGCAATCCGCAAAGGCAGCGCGACATTGTCGAAAGCGGAAAGATGGGGGACCAGCCGGAACTCCTGGAACACAACCCCCAGCCTGCGCCGCATAAGGGGCAGCTGCCCGCGCGGCATGGTAATGGCGTCTGTGCCGAACAGGCGGATCATTCCGCGCGAAGGCCGCTGCGCCAGGTAAAGCAGCTTGAGCAGCGAGGTCTTGCCCGCACCGCTCGCACCGGTCAGGAAGTAGAAATTGCCCGGATGCAGGACGAAGGACAGGTCGCTCAGCACCTCGCGGTCGGTACCATAGCGAAGCCCGACATTGTCGAATTGCACGATTTCCCCGTCGGCGGCTTTGTTCATGTCGTTCTGCAATTCCGGTCTTCGGGGCGGCTTGGGAAGGTATAGACCCCAATCCATGTGGAAAAAAGGGGCAAGCGGGCGCAAGCGCCCCGGCGAAGCCTTGCCGCAGCGGCTCCAAGCATGTTTAACGCGAATACCATGATTATCGCCTGTCCTGCCTGTGCGACCAGATATGTCGTGCCCGATAGCGCGATCGGCGTCGAAGGGCGCACCGTGCGCTGCGCCAAATGCCGGCACAGCTGGTTCCAGGAACCCCCTGCGCCCGATCTCGCGGATATGGCGGCATCGGCCGGGCAGGCGCAGCCCACGCCGGCGGCAGCGCCCGAGGCTCCATCGGCTCCCCCGCCTGCACCGGAACCGCCAGCGCCGGCAGAGCCGGAACCACCTGCCGGTGCGGACTCTGCCAGTGCGGACTCTGCCCGCAAGGACTGGGCCAGTGAAGCCGAGCCTGCGGAAGAGCCAGGAGCCGCAGTGCAGCCGGACCAGGCAGAACCTGAAACCGCAACGAAACCCGAAGCAGGCCCCTCTGCCGAAGAACCTCCCCTTTCCCACGAGCCTGTCGCCGAGACGCACTGGCCCGATGACCAACCCGAGGCCGGGGACCAGTCCGCCTTCGTCCACGAGCCGCCATTCCGGCCGCGAATCAACAAGCTCAAATTGTGGACCTGGGCGGCGATCGTGTTCGCCGCGGTATCGGCGGCGGCGATCGGTGCGGTGGCCTGGTATGGCCTGCCTGACTGGATGCCGCTCTCGCATGCGACATTTGCCGAAGCCCAGCCAGGCCTGGTACTCGATTTCCCGCCCAACAAGCAGGATCGCCGCAAGCTGCCCGACGGCACCGAATTTTTCGGGGCGAGCGGCACGGTGACCAATGTCGGCCGCACCCGCCGGTCGGTGCCGACCATTCTCATCGTGCTGCGCGATTCGCGCGAACGGATTGTCTACAGTTGGGAAGTGGCCCCGCCCAAGCGGCAGCTTGCGCCGGGCGAGAGCGTCAACATCAACGAAGCCGTCCTCGATGTCCCCCGCACGGCGAAAATCGCGGAAATCGGCTGGAAGCCTGGCTGATTTCATCCACTGCCGCAACCCGCTTGCGCAACGCGCTCCGGCAGGCTAATGGCGCCCACCTACCCCCGGGGGCGGCCCCAAATCTTCCGATTTGCCGCCTGTTCGATTTTGCGGTCGTGGCGGAACTGGTAGACGCGCAACGTTGAGGTCGTTGTGGGCGAAAGCCCGTGGAAGTTCGAGTCTTCTCGACCGCACCAAACAGTCCGGACAAGCTCCGGTCTCAGCCAAATCTGGCAGTGAGTCGAACCCGAAATGGGCCGGTTTCCATCGGATTTTGTGGTTTTGAACATCCTTGAACGCAGTCTCTAGCCGACGCTTGGCTTGTTCGTTGGCGGCAACTTAGGCCTTTAGAGTTTGTTTCGGTTTGATTGAATCGGGAGGGATTCCCGAGCGGGTGATTTTGTGATTCAAGCTGCTGGCTGGGGTTGGAGGCCAGCAGCTATGGCGCGACCTTATTCGAACGATCTTCGGGAGC